>DMZZ01000161.1:0-6626 GCA_003484805.1 Comamonadaceae bacterium
GACAGCTCGGCGGCATCCAGAATGTCGTTGCGCTGCTGGTAGATGACCTTGCGCTGGTCATTGGCCACGTCATCGTATTCAAGCAATTGCTTGCGGATGTCGAAGTTGCGTGCCTCGACCTTGCGCTGCGCCGACTCGATGCTGCGCGTGACAATGCCCGCTTCGATGGCCTCGCCGTCGGGCATCTTGAGCCGGTCCATGATGGCCCGGACGCGGTCGCCCGCGAAGATGCGCATCAGAGAATCGTCCAGGCTCAGGTAGAAGCGCGAGGAGCCCGGGTCACCCTGGCGGCCCGAGCGGCCGCGCAATTGGTTGTCAATGCGGCGCGATTCATGGCGCTCGGTGGCGATGATGCGCAGGCCGCCCAGTTCCTTGACCTTCTCGTGCTCGCGCGTCCAGTCGACTCGCAGCTGCGCGATACGCGACTGCTTGGTGCCCTCGTCCAGGCTTTCGTCGGCCTCGATGGCGCCAATGTCTTTCTCGATATTGCCACCGAGCACGATGTCGGTGCCCCGTCCGGCCATGTTCGTGGCGATGGTGATCATGCCGGCTCGCCCGGCCTGGGCCACGATGTCGGCCTCGCGGGCGTGCTGCTTGGCGTTGAGCACCTGGTGCGGCAGGTTGGCCTTGTTCAGAAGCTGGTCGATGATCTCCGAGTTTTCGATCGAAGTCGTGCCCACCAGCACCGGCTGGCCACGCTCATGGCATTCGCGGATGTCCAGAATCGCCGCTTCGTATTTCTCGCGCGTGGTCTTGTACACGCGGTCGAGTTGGTCATCGCGCTTGCTCGGGCGGTTGGGCGGAATCACCACCGTTTCGAGGCCGTAGATTTCCTGGAACTCGTAGGCCTCGGTATCGGCCGTACCCGTCATGCCGCAGAGCTTGTTGTACAAGCGGAAGTAGTTCTGGAAGGTGATCGAGGCCATCGTCTGGTTCTCGGCCTGGATCTGCACGCCTTCCTTGGCCTCGACGGCCTGGTGCAGCCCCTCGCTCCATCGCCGGCCCGACATCAGACGGCCTGTGAATTCATCGACGATGACAATCTCGCCGTTCTGCACCACGTAGTGCTGGTCACGGTTGTAGATGTGGTTGGCCCGCAGCGCCGCATACAGGTGGTGCATGAGCGTGATGTTGGCCGGGTCGTAGAGCGAAGCGCCCTCGGCGATCAGGCCATGGGCCGCCAGCACACGCTCGGCCGTTTCATGGCCTTGCTCGGTCAGGAACACCTGGTGCGACTTCTCGTCGACCGTGAAGTCGCCGGGCTTGGTCACACCCTCGCCCGTGCGCGGGTCGGCCTCGCCTTCCTGGCGCACCAGCAGCGGCACGACCTTGTTCATCGCCAGATAGGTCGCGGTGTGGTCCTCGGCCTGGCCGCTGATGATCAGCGGGGTGCGCGCCTCGTCGATCAGGATGGAGTCCACCTCATCGACGATGGCGTAGTTCAGGCGGCGCTGCACGCGGTCATGGGCCTCGTAGACCATGTTGTCGCGCAGGTAGTCAAAGCCGTATTCGTTGTTCGTACCGTAGGTGATGTCAGAACCATAGGCGGCTTGCTTTTCCTCGCGCGGCATGTTGGGCAGGTTGATGCCCACCGTCAGGCCCAGGAAGTTGTACAGGCGACCCATCCACTTGGCGTCGCGGCTGGCCAGGTAGTCGTTCACCGTGACCACGTGCACACCCTCGCCCGACAGCGCATTGAGGTACACCGGCAGCGTGGCTGTCAGCGTCTTGCCTTCGCCCGTGCGCATTTCGGCGATCTTGCCGTAGTGCAGCGCCATGCCGCCCATGAGCTGGACGTCGAAGTGGCGCATCTTCATGACGCGCTTGGAACCCTCGCGCACCACGGCGAATGCCTCGGGGAGCAGCGCATCGAGCGACTCGCCCTGGGCCACGCGGTCCTTAAACTCCTGCGTCTTGGCGCGCAACGCCTCGTCGCTCAGCGCCTCGTATTCGGGCTCCATCGCATTGATGCGCACCACCGTCTTGCGGTATTGCTTGAGAAGCCGGTCGTTGCGGCTGCCGAAAATTTTGGTGAGGAAGTTGGTGGCCATGCGAACAGGTCCGCCCTGCGTGCCAAAGGGTACGCCGAACGTCCAGAATCCCTATGAAGAAGTGAGTTCAATTGGGGCCATCACCCGGCATTGCAAGCGACCCGCCCAAGGCAGGCACCGACCCCGAAGGCGCGATTTTACCTGCCGGCGGANNGCTGCCCGCAGCCAGGAATTTCTGCGGATCCTGAGGCACCCCCTGCACCAGCACCTCGAAGTGCAGGTGCGGCCCGGTGGAGCGCCCGGTGGAACCGACTTTGGCGATTTTCTGGCCCCGGCGTACCAGATCCCCTTGCTTGACGTGGACCTTGGAGGCATGGGCATAACGGGTGACCAGCTGGTTGCCGTGGTCCACCTCGACCATGTTGCCGAATTCCGGATGGTATTCCTGGGTCACCACCACGCCACCCGCTGCGGCCACGATATCGGTCCCTGTATCCGCGGGAAAGTCCAGACCGGCATGCAACGCCGACCGGCCGGTGATCGGATCAATGCGGAAACCGAACGTGGAAGTGGCGATCCCGCCAGGCACCGGGGTCTCGGTGGGCACCATGTGCTTGCGGATGTGCTGGTCGAACAGGCGGGATTCGAGCACCGTCATGAGGTCAATGCGCTGCCCCGCCACTTGCTGCAACGCATTGAGGGTCTCATCCAGCTCCTGCATCGACAACGGGCGTGCAGCGATCAGCGCGCCCCCCATGCCCGGAGTGCGCGCCTTGTCACCTGTAGTGGCCATGCCGGCCAGGCCCGAAACCCGCTCGCCCAGGGATTCCAGCTCCACCATGCGCGCCTGCATTTCGCCCACCTTGCGGGCCATGGCATCCAGGTTTTGCCGCATGAAGCGATCTCGCTGATCGAACTCATCCTGCACCACCAGGCGCACCAGGGAGCCCACGACGGGCCAGCCCTCGCGCGCGCCCTTGAGGAAGACCAGGTGGTACAGCATGGCGGCCACACACATCAGCACCAGGGAAGCGGCCAGCACGGCGGCCAACAGGCGCGGCCCCGACAGATGGATGGCCTGGCTGCGCGCCAGCCGGGAGTCCATGATAATCAGCTGCATTCTTGATTTCCTGTGTATTCAACGCCCATGCACCGCCGCCACCACGCCGTCACGCTCCAGCAAGCCGCTGACGCGTCGCCCATGCTGGCGCAACTGGCGGCACTCACGCGTGAATCGAGCGAACGGCTCAAGGCCGTGGAATCTCTGGTTCCGCCCGCCTTGCGCCCCGCACTTCAGGCGGGCCCGATCGAGGGAACGACCTGGTGCATCGTGGTCAAAAGCAATGCGGCAGCGGCCAAACTGCGCCAGTTGCTGCCTGCCATGCAGGCCCATCTGCGCAGCAAAGGCTGGCAGGTTAACGTCATTCGCCTGAAAATTCAAACCTGACGCATCAAAAAACCAGGGTAAACCCTTGAATTCAGGTGCGACTGCGCAGGGTCCGGCTGAGCAACACCACCGGCACCAAGCCCACCAGCACCAGAGCCAGCGAGGGCAACGCGGCCTCGCCCAGGCGTTCATCGCGGGCCAGCTGATAGGCCACGACGGCCAGGGTGTCGCTGTTGAACGGGCGCAGCACCATGGTGGCGGGCAACTCCTTCATCACGTCCACAAACACCAGCAACGCCGCCGCCGCTGTGGAGCGGCGCAGCAACGGCCAATGCACACGTGCCAGCAAGCGCACCCCGCCGGCGCCCAACATGCGTGCAGAATCGTCCAGACTGCCCGGAATGCGGGCATACCCACTTTGCACCGATTGCAGCGCCACAGCGCAGAAACGCACCAGGTAGGCCCAGACAATGCCGACCGCCGTGGTGGTAACCAGCGCCCCGACGCCCCAATGCGGCACCACCCCCTGCAGCCAGCCCACGGGCAGCAGCAGGCCCACCACGATCACCGCCCCCGGCACGGCATAGCCGACGCTGGCCAGTCGCACCACGCCGCGCGTCAGCAGATCGGGCCTGCGGCGCACGGCAAAGGCCAGCGCCAGCGCCACGGCCACCGCCAGCCCCGACGTGATGCCCCCGAGGCGCACGCTGTTCCAGGCCCATTCCAGAAAACGCTCCCAGGGAAGCACCGACCAGTCGGCCGCCAGCGGACGCAGCATGAAAACCACCGGCGCCACAAAGCCCATGAGCACCGGCAAAGTGCACACCACCCAGGCTGCCATGCGCGCCCCTCCCTGCAGCGGCACCGGCTGGGCCTCGGTGGCGCCCGCATGGCCACGCGGTGCGGCAAAACGCATGCGCTGCTGCGCGCGGTGCTCCAGCCACAGCAACAGCAGCACCAGCGCCAACAACATGGTCGAGAGCTGGGCAGCGGCTGTGCGGTTGTCCATGGACAACCAGGCCTTGAGGATGCCGGTGGTGAAGGTCTGGATGCCGAAATAGCTGGTCACGCCGAAGTCAGCCAGCGTTTCCATCAGCACCAGCGCCACCCCGGCGGCCACGGCCGGGCGCGCTAGCGGCAGTGCGATGGTGGCGATGCGCCGCGACAGCGGCGCCCCGAGCAGGCGCGCAGCTTCCATCAGGTGGGCAGCGCGCTCGCCCAGCGCCGTGCGCGCCAGCAGGTACACATAGGGATAGAGCGAAAACAGGAAAACCCAGATGGCGCCCCAGAGGCTGCGCACCTCGGGCAACAGACGGCCTTCGAGACCGAAAGCCTCGCGCAGGCCGACCTGCAGCGGCCCGCTGAACTGCAGAAAGTCGGTATAGGCATAGGCCGTGACATAGGCGGGCATGGCCAGCGGCAGCAGCAGCAACCATTCAAACATCCGGCGCCCGGGAAACTCGAACAAGGTCACCACAGCCGCCGTCGCCGTCCCCACCACCGCAGCGCCCAACCCGACCCACAAGGCCAGCCAGAGCGTGGTCCAGACATAGCCCGGCAGCACCGTGGCCGCCATCTCACGCAGGATGGCCCCGGCGCTGGCCTCCGTCTGCCCCCAGGGCAGCCACGCGCCCAGCAGCGCCAGCACCGGCAACGACAGCAGGCCGGCCAGCAGGAGCAGGGGAACAATGCGCAGGGCAGCGAGGAAACGTGGCAAGGTGAGCGACTCGGACGGCAATATGGAAAGCAGCAGAGGGTGCCGCAGCGGGTGGCCACAAATACAAATGCGAATTTTAAGCATTTGCCAAGACCTACAATCAAACCATGTTCCTAGAGGTCTCCCAACTTGAAGTGCGTTATGCCGGCCAGACCCAGGCGGCTGTGCAAGGCGTGTCCCTGGGGCTGAGCGCAGGACAGATCGGCGTGCTGATCGGCCCCTCGGGCTGCGGCAAGACCACGCTGCTGCGCGCGGTGGCGGGTCTCGAGCCCGTGGCTGNNCCCGAAGAGCGACGCATCGGCATGGTGTTCCAGGACTACGCACTGTTCCCCCACCTGAGCGTGGGGCGCAACGTGGCCTTCGGCATCCACGATCTGCCGCGCGCCGAGCAGGCCGCACGCGTGGCCGAGGTGCTGCAGCTCGTGGGCCTGGAAGGCAGCGAACACCGCTATCCGCACGAACTCTCGGGCGGCCAGCAGCAGCGCGTCGCGCTGGCACGCGCCCTGGCGCCGCGCCCGCAGCTCATGCTGCTCGACGAGCCGTTCTCCAACCTCGATGTGGACCTGCGCGAACGCCTGGCCCATGAGGTGCGCGGCATCCTCAAGCAGGCGGGGGCCACGGCGCTGTTCGTCACCCACGACCAGCTCGAAGCCTTCGCGATCGGCGACGTGATCGGTGTGATGCACCAGGGCCACCTGCACCAGTGGGACGACGCCTATACCCTCTACCACCGCCCGGCCACGCGCTTCGTGGCCGACTTCATCGGCCATGGCGTGTTCGCTCCGGCCACGCTGGTGCAGCAAGGCCAGAGTGTGGTGGTGCGCACGCCGCTGGGCGACCTGGGCAACCTCACCGAGTGCCCGCTGCCGACCAGCTACCCCGCCGGTGAATGCGATGTGCTGCTGCGCGCCGACGACATCGTGCACGACGATGCCGCGCCGGTGCAGGCGCAGATCGTGCGCAAATCCTTTCGAGGCTCGGAATTCCTTTACACCCTGCGCCTGGAAAACGGCCAGGCACTGCTGGCCCATGTGCCCAGCCACCACGACCACGCCATCGGCGAATGGATCGGCATTCGCGCGCTGGTGGACCATGTGGTGACCTTTGACCGATCGGTCTAAATTTTCTATGAAAATAGCCAGAATCGCTTATCTATAAAGCGCTGACAGCTATTATTTTAGTAGCAAAAATNNTTCACTCTGGCAGTGTGGGCGACGGACAGCCACTGGCCGGTTCGCAGGGTTCCGCTCACCGCGTCATGGTGTCGTCACAGGGCGCAGCAAGAATCGGTTGCACTTGGTTACCCCTGACGCAACCGCATGACCCACATTGACCGGCTTTACGACAGTCTGGCCGCAGGCGCCGCCGACCTGCATACCGCACAACCCCCGCTGGTGACCCGTGCCGAACAGCTCGGCAACCCCACCGAACCTGTCTCCCCGGAGCACACCAACGAGGAGGTGCGCGCACTGTTTGCGCGGCACGAGGCGCAGGAGACCGTGGCTGTGGTCGAGGAAGGCCGGCCCATCGG
>DMZZ01000161.1:6683-8805 GCA_003484805.1 Comamonadaceae bacterium
GGCACGCGCGTGCTCCAGGATGGTTTCATCACCACGGCCCACGGCCAGTACCTGGGCTTGGGTACAGGCTACGGTCTGATGAAGGCCATGTCTGACATCGAGGCCGAGAAGACGCGCCAGCTTCTCTCAAGCATCAGCTACGCCAGCCTGATCCAGCGCTCGCACCTGGCCGAGTCCGACCGTGTGCTGCGCGCCCACCTGCCCGACCACGGCCTGCTGTGGCAGCCACGCGACGTGGTGGGCGGAGATGCCTACTTCTTCCGCCACACTCCCGGCGGCCTGCTGGGCTGCGTGTTCGACTGCACCGGGCACGGTGTTCCCGGCGCCTTCATGACGCTCATCGCGCTATCGTTCCTGGAGCAGGCCATCGACCCCGCCAACCCGGCCGTGGACCCCGGCGCCACGCTCTCGGCCATGAACCGCTACATCAAGCGCGTGCTGCAGCAGCGCGCCAGCGAAGACGATGCCCCCGCAGAAAAGGAATCCAGCGACGGCCTGGATGCCGCACTCTTCCTGCTCGCGCCCGATGGCCGCAGCGTACAGTTTGCCTCGGCACGCCTGACCCTGGTGGTGGCGCACGAAGGCAGCGAAGAGGTGCTGCTGGTCGATGGCGACAAGGCGGGCATCGGTTACGCCGATACGCCCGACGACCAGGCCTGGACCACACAACAGGTGCCGCTGGCAAGGCACAGCATGCTGCTGATCCCCACCGACGGGGTGATCGACCAGATCGGGGGCCCCAAGCACATCGCCCACGGCAAGCGCCGTCTGGTGCAGTTTCTGGCCGAGCGGCGTGGCACCAGCGCCCGCGCACTGTGCGCCGACTTCGCCGAGCATTTCGCCCAATGGCAGGGCAGCCAGCGGCGGCGTGACGATGTATCGCTGCTGGCGTTTCGCACCAGCGCGGAGGCCCTGGCATGAACCCGCCGGAATTTGAACGCTTTCAGGAAAATGCACAGGATCGGGGGGTGCTGTTTTATTACGCAGGCGCTTTCAGCCCACCGGTGATCGCCGCCGCCGCCGATTCGCTCAAGACCCGCCTGGCCACCGAAGACGCCTCCGGCCCTGCCAAACGCAAGCTGTTCTCCACCTTCGTGGAAATGGCGCAGAACATCCTGCACTACGCCGCAGACACCCCTGCCGCCGATGGAAGCCCACCTGCACCGCACGGTGCCATCGCAGTCGGGCGCGAGGATGACCCAGGCAGCACCGGTCATTACTGGATTGTTTGCCGCAATCCGGTGGACCAGGCCTATGTCGAACGCCTGGCCTGCAAGCTCGATGCCGTGCGCGCCATGAGCCTGGAGCAGATCAAGCAGAGCTACCGCGAACAGCTGCGCAACGCCGAGCATGCCCGGACCGACACCATCAGCCGCGGCGCAGGGCTGGGCCTGCTGACGATTGCCCGCGACGCCTGCGCCCCCCTGGAATACAGCTTCACACCCACCACCGACCCCTCGGGCCGCACCACGCTTTTCTATGTGAAAGCGTGCATCTGACCTTTTCCCTGACTCCCCTGAAACCCGGAGATCTTTCCATGCAAGCCCTTCACGCCGAACGCACCACCGTCACCCCCGAAATCCGCTTCCTGCCCGCCGAAAACCGGCTGCTGGTGGCGGGCGAGTGCTACCCCGAGAACCCCCTGCCGTTCTTCAACCCCATCCTGGCCACGCTGAAGCACTACTTCGAACTGCACAAGCCCCCGCACTTCGAGGCCCGTATGCAACTGCAGTACATCAACAGCGCCTCCACCATGGGCCTGCGCTCGTTGTTCTCGCTGTTCAACGAAGCGGGTGAACGCGGCACCGACATCCGTGTGCTGTGGGCTTACGACGCCGAAGACGACGCCATCGAGGAACTGGGCACCGATCTGGTGGAAGACTTTCACAACGTCCTGCTGGAACGCCAGCCCTACAACGCCTGAAGTGGATGGCCGACCCGCGTCGGCCTCCCCCGCGCTCACGCCGGGTCCAACGCGGCCTCAGGACTTGCGCTGCAGCCCCTCCAGGGTCGAAAGGTTCACCTGCGACATGAGGCGGCGCACCGCCCCGATATCCATGTCGTCAGCTTCCAGGCTGACCACGATGCCGTTCTTCAGCACCACCCGGAATTCCGCCTGGCT
>DMZZ01000161.1:8876-9331 GCA_003484805.1 Comamonadaceae bacterium
CTGGTGGGCAGGCCCAGGGCCGCGCCATCCTGCACGTCAAACCCCGTGCGGGCCATGTCCGCCAGTTGTTCGGGCAAACCGGCCTTGAGGGACTGCGCCGCAATGGCCTGCCCACCGCCCAGCATTCCAGCCGCCGCCGCGGCGGCATTGCCGGTGGCCGCCGCCATGGCGGTCGGGTCCTGGCTTTTTTGCGCCTGCTCCATCTGGCGTGCAGCCTCTTCCATCTTCTTGCTGGCCGCCTCCAGCCCCGCCGTGTCAATGCTCACCGAACCCCCAGGCGTGCTGACGGAAATCGCAGGAGCGTCCGCACTGCCCAGCAAGGCACCCCCACGGGGCATGAAAACGCTGCTCACCGCGCCCATCACGAGTCCCATCACGATGGCTGCCACCAGCACCACGGCGGTATAGGCCAGGGTTTTTTCGGGCGGGTTTTTCATCAGCACAGGAAGGCCGAC
>DMZZ01000161.1:9382-10679 GCA_003484805.1 Comamonadaceae bacterium
GCCAGGGCATCGACGATCAGCGCCAGCACGAACACGCCCACCAGGCTCAGCACATACGCCACCACCATGTTCACCAGACCCGCGACCAGGGGCACACGCAAGGAGACGCCAAAGGCCCCCATGCCGATCAGTGACATGCCAATGAATCCGCAGACGGCGGGGATGGCTGCCAGAACCATCAGGTAACGGGTGTACAGACCCGCCACATCGGCCGGCTCGGCTTCGATGGTGGCCCAGGTGGGCGTGGGTTGAAAAAGAATGCTCTTGACGCGCTCAATGATGTCCATGGGGCCCTCCCGACAATATGAAGAGTCCGTGCCAACGGACACGGACCGGAAAGATGCGGACGATACGGGAACCGTGTGACGATTTGCGATCACCGGCNNGTGTGCAATATGCACGCTTTGGGGCCCCGATGCCCCCCAGCCCGATCCACTGGGCGGGCAGCCGATCAGCTGCGGCGCAGGCTGTCGACCGTGCGGTGCAGGTGCAGCGCCCACATGCGCCGGTCGCGGCCATGCGCCAGTTCCGGCATGCCGAAGTGCACGATGGCCACGATGGGCGGCGCGCACAGGGTGCGCCAGATGGAGCCGACCAGGGATTCGTCGCCAATGTAGCTGGGGGCAAAGCTGGTGGTACCCGTGGCCTGGTCGGTAAAGCGCAGGCCCACCGGCTGCACCGCCGCGTCCGCCTGCACCGCCGCCTGCAGGAGGTTGGCATGGAAGGGCAGCATCTCGCGCCCGTCTCCCGTGGTGCCTTCCGGAAAGACCGCCAGCACCTCGCCCTGCTCCAGGGCCTGCTGCATCGTGCGCACCATGCGCATGGCATCGCGGCGCACGTGGCGCTCGATGTAGAGCGTGCCGGCCGCCGTGGCCAGTGCGCCAATCAGGGGCCAGCCCTGCACGTCCGACTTGGAGACAAAGCGGCAATAGCGCGCCGCGTGCAACACCGGGATATCCAGCCAGGAAAGGTGATTCGACACCAGCATCACCGGGCCACCCGCCGGGGGCTGGCCCCGGATGGCCAGCGACACCCCGACGCAGGCCAGCAATTTGAGGGACCACGCCTGCACCCGCACCTGCTGCTGCTCGGGCGACAGCGCCGGAAAGCGAAACGCCACTGTCCACAGGCCCTGGAGGATGTGCACCACCAGGCGCAGCAGGCGCCAGCAAGCCTTGAGATGCTTCACACCGGAGAACGCATCAGACGGTCATGCCCCACGGCTGCCGGGCACCACCGGCTGCCGCGCGACGCAGGCGCATGCTCAGCCACGGTCGAATGCCACCTGGCCACCCAC
>DMZZ01000161.1:10770-16854 GCA_003484805.1 Comamonadaceae bacterium
GGCTCGCTCGTCACCACGGCCAACGCCCGAGCCAGGGGCGCACCGCCATCCTGCGACCACTTGAGCGCCAGACTCAGCAACAGTTCCAGCCCGGTGGCGCCGGGCTCGGCCTCGGCAAAGGGCAGGGTCTTGGCGTCCTCATCCACGGGGGTGTGGTCGGACACCAGAGCGTCGATGGTGCCATCGCGCAGGCCGGCCTGCAGGGCATCGCGGTCGCGCTGCTGTCGCAAGGGCGGCGTCAGACGGGCGCGGCTGTCGAAAAAACCGATGTCGGTGTCGGTCAGATGCAACGAGTTGATGCTGACATCGCAGGTCACCTTCAATCCCTCGGCGCGGGCCTGGCGCACCAGTGCCACGCCCGCGGCGCTGGAGATGCGGCACAGGTGCACGCGGGCATCGGTACTTTTGAGCAACTCGAAGATGGTGTGCAGCGCAATCGTTTCGGCGGCCACCGGCACGCCCGACAGGCCCAGCCGCGTCGCCAGTGCCCCGCTGGCGGCTACACCCTTGCCCAGATGCAACTCCTGCGGACGCAGCCACACCGTGTAGCCATAGGTGGCGGCGTATTGCAGCGCGCGCTGCAGCACCTGGGTGCTGGCCAACGCCACCTCGGCCTGGCCAAAGCCCACGCAGCCCGATTCGGTGAGTTCGGCCATTTCGGTCAGCACCTCGCCGTCCAGGCCGCGCGTGAGCGCCCCCAGCGGGAACAGGCGCGACTGGTGCAGTTTTTCGGCACGGAACTTGAGCATCTCGACCAGACCGGGTTCGTCGAGCACCGGGTCGGTGTCGGGCGGGCAGACCAGACTGGTGACGCCCCCGGCCACGGCCGCGGCCATCTCGGATTCGAGCATGCCCTCGTGTTCATGGCCGGGCTCGCGCAGGCGCGCCGCCAGGTCCACCAGACCGGGCAGCACCAGGCAACCCGTGGCATCGATGCTGCGGTGGGGAGCGAAGTCGGGCGGCACGCGCCCGATGCCCACAATGCGGCCGGCCGCCAGGGCCACGTCGCACACCTTGTCAAGCCCGCTGGCGGGGTCGATGACCCGGCCGTTCTGGATCAGTATCTTCATGATTTCAAGCCAAATTGGCTGCTAGCGCTTATGGCACAAGCGCAAGCAGCTATGAAAACAGGAGTATTCACCGCTGGCATCACGCCTCATTCCCCGCGACGATGGACATCACCGCCATCCGCACCGCAATGCCAAAAGTCACCTGCGGCAGGATCACGGCCTGCGGGCCATCGACCACAGCGGAGTCGATCTCCACGCCGCGGTTGATGGGGCCGGGGTGCATGACGATGGCGTCGGGCTTGGCCAGGCGCAGCTTCTCGGGCGTGAGGCCGAAGCTCTTGAAATACTCCTGGCTCGACGGAAGCAGCGCGCCGCTCATGCGCTCGTTCTGCAGGCGCAGGGTGATGACCACGTCGGCATCCTTGATGCCCTCTTCGAGCGTGTGGCACACGCGCACGCCCATCTCGGCCATGTTGGACGGCACCAGGGTGCGCGGGCCCACCACACGCACCTCGGCACAGCCCAGCGTGGTCAGGCCATGGATGTCGGAGCGCGCCACGCGCGAGTGCAGCACATCGCCGACGATGGCCACCGTCAGGTTGGAAAAATCCTTCTTGTAGTGCCGGATGGTGTACATGTCCAGCAGCCCCTGCGTGGGGTGGGCGTGGCGCCCATCACCGGCATTGATCACATGCACATGGGGCGCCACATGCTGGGCGATCAGGTAGGGGGCCCCCGATTCGCTGTGCCGCACCACGAACAGGTCGGCCGCCATGGCCGATAGGTTGGCGATGGTGTCGAGCAGCGACTCTCCCTTGGCTGCCGAGCTGCGCGCGATGTCGAGGTTGAACACGTCGGCCGACAGGCGCTTGGCCGCGATCTCGAAGGTGGTGCGCGTGCGGGTGCTGTTCTCGAAGAACAGGTTGAACACGCTCTTGCCGCGCAAGAGCGGCACCTTCTTGACCTCGCGGTCGTTGACCGAGACGAAGTTGGCAGCCGTGTCGAGGATGTGCGTGACGATGTCACGCGGCAGGCCCTCGACGGAGAGCAGGTGGATCAGCTCGCCGTTGCTGTTGAGTTGGGGATTGCGCTTGTACAGCACGTTCATGCCTCTTTGACTTGGAAATGGAAGTTGCCGCCGTCGGTGCGCGCCAGCGCCAGCGACTGGCTGGCAGGCAACGCCACGCGGGCAGCGGCAAAGTCGGCCTGCACCGGCAGCTCGCGCCCGCCCCGGTCCACCAACACGGCCAGGCGCACCCGCGCCGGGCGGCCGTAGTCGTACANNAGGATGTCGGCCCCGTTCACATCGAACGGGAGCTGGGTCTGGGCGCTGGCCGCCAGGCCACGCTGCGCGAAGTCGTCGCGGTGCATGGCCGACGACAGCACGCCGGCGGCACCATCGAGCCCCAGGTCTTTCTGCAGGCGCTCGGCCAGCCAGGCTCCGCCCGAGGCGATGCCTGCCAGCTGTGTATGGGGTTCGCGCAGCGAGCGCACGCCGCGCAGCAGCTCGCGGTACAGGGCCTCGGCATCAAGCACCAGGCTGCCCTGGGCGCCGGGGGGGGATACGGTCATGGAAGACTCCTCAAAAACTGTTCCAGAATGATGCAGGCCGATGCCGCATCGGCATCGCGCGCACCGCCGGCCAGGGCCTCGGTCGTGCTGTAGCGTTCGTCCACCTCGAACACCGTCAGGCCAAAACGGCCCTGCAGCTGACGGGCAAAGCGTTGCGCACGACGGGTGTTGTCGTGGCTGGCGCCATCGGGATGGTAGGGAACACCCACCACCAGCGCATCGGGCTGCCACTCCTTGATGCGCTCTGCCACCGGGGCGAAGCGGGCATCGCCTTCGGCCTTGATCGTGGCCTGTGGCGTGGCGCTTCGCAGCATGCGGTTGCCCACCGCCACCCCTGTGCGCTTGAGGCCAAAGTCGAAGGCAAGAAACGTCTGGAAATGCGCGGGAACCGCCGGAGCCTCCGCAGGCATGGCCAGGGCACTCATGCGTGGCCCGCTCCGGGCGACAGTCGCCATGCTTCCAGGCCCAGCAGGCCCAGTGCCGTGTCATAGCGCTTCTCGACAGGGGTATCAAAAATCACGCCCAGGTCGGCCTCCACGGTGAGCCAGCTGTTCTCGGCCAGTTCCGACTCCAGCTGCCCTTCGCCCCAGGCCGCGTAGCCCAGCGTGACAAGGACACGGCGCGGCCCCGCACCCGTGGCCAGGGCTTCGAGCACATCCTTGGATGTGGTCATCTCCAGCCCGCCCGGTATCACCATGGTCGAGGCATAGGCGGGCTCTTGGTCCGCCTCTTTCTCGCCGTGCAGGGATTCGTGCAGCACAAAGCCGCGTTCCGTCTGCACGGGGCCGCCCAGAAACACCGGGGCATCCGTCAGGTCGGCGCGGCCCAGGGAGAGATCCACCTTGTCGAACAAGCCCTTGAGGTTGATATCCGTCGGCTTGTTGATGATGAGGCCCAGGGCGCCGCGTTGGCTGTGCTCGCACAGATACACCACGCTGCGGGCAAAAGACGCATCCTCCATGCCGGGCATGGCAATGAGGAAATGGTGCGTCAAATTCATGGGCGCAGAATGGGCGGACATGCTTTGATTTTACGGTGAACATGCCTGCCAACTACCGCTCAGGGCTGGTCTGGTTCCGGCGCGACTTGCGCGCGGACGACCATGCCACCCTTCACCACGCCCTGCGCCTATGCCGCCAGGTGCATTGCGTCTTTGTCTTCGACACCGCCATCCTGGACCCCTTGCCGCGCAACGACCGGCGGGTGGAGTTCATTCGTGCGTCGCTGGTGGAACTGGATGCCCATCTGCGTCAGCTGAGCGGCCACCCTGACGGAGGCCTGATCGTGCGCCACGCCCTCGCCTCCGATGAGATACCCGCGCTGGCCCGGGCACTGGATGTGGACGCCGTGTTCACCCACCATGATGATGAGCCGCAGGCGCTGGACCGCGATGCACGGGTCCGCACAGCGCTGGCGCACGATCGCCGGGCTTTTCATACCTTCAAGGACCATACCGTATTCGAGCGCGACGAGCTGCTGACCCAGGCGGGCGCACCCTACAGCGTGTTCACGCCCTACAAGAATGCCTGGCTGCGCAAGGTGAATGACTTTTACCTCAGCGCTTACCCGGTCGAACGCCACGCCCGTGCGCTGGCTCCCCGCCCCGCGGGGGCACTGGCGGGCGTGCCACCGCTGGAGGCCCTGGGGTTTGAAAGCGGCAGCCTCGACCCGCGCGTCCTGCCCGCAGGCAGCCAGGGCGCCGAGCACCTGTTGAATGACTTTCTGACGCGCATCGACCGCTACGATCAAACGCGGGATTTCCCTGCGATCAAGGGGCCCAGCTATCTCAGCACGCACCTGCGCTTTGGCACCATTTCCGTGCGCCGCCTGGCCCGGACGGCCCACCAGCTCGCCCTGTCCGGCAGTCCGGGGGCTGCGGTCTGGCTGAACGAACTGATCTGGCGTGATTTCTATTTCCAGGTGCTGTTCCACCATCCCCATGTCGTGTACCGGAGTTTCAAGCCCGCCTACGATGCCATTGCCTGGGAGGATGGCCCACACGCCCAGGAGCTGTTTGAGGCCTGGTGCCAGGGCCGCACTGGCTATCCGCTGGTGGACGCTGCCATGGCGCAGATCAACCGGTCAGGCTACATGCACAACCGCCTGCGGATGGTGGTGGCCAGCTTTCTCACGAAAGACCTGGGACTGGATTGGCGCTGGGGTGAGCGCTATTTCGCTGAGCACCTCAACGACTATGACCTGTCCGCGAACAACGGTGGCTGGCAATGGGCCAGCTCCAGCGGATGTGACGCCCAGCCGTACTTTCGCATTTTCAATCCCGTTAGCCAGAGCCGCAAATTCGACCCCCAAGGGCGCTTCATCCGGCGCTACCTGCCCCAACTGGCCGCCCTGCCGGATGCGGCACTGCATGCGCCCTGGCAGGCCAGCCCGCTGGAACTGCAAGCGGCGGGGGTCGAACTGGGCCGCAACTACCCGCACCCTGTCGTGGACCATGACACCGCCCGCACGCGAACCCTGGAGCGCTATGCCGTCGTCAAACGCGTGGAGATGCCATGACGGGCGCAGCGTGAACGGTGCGGTTGCGCGCGGTCCTCGCGATGGGCGGTGATTCAGTGCGTAGCCGCCGGAGGCGCATCCTCGTCGTCCCGGGCCATCTGCATGCCTTCGACGCCCAGCGAAGCACCGGCCGCCAGGCGCATGCGCAACGTCACATCGGTCTTGTTATCCGCGTTGGCAACGGCTTCAGCCTGCGTGATTTCTCCGCGCTCGAACAGGGCAAAGATAGACTGGTCAAAACTGCACATGCCCACTTCACCGCTGCGCTCAATCGCGGTCTTGAGCCCTTCAATCTGGCCTTTCTGGATCAGATCGGACACGTAGTGCGACAGCAGCATCACCTCCACAGCAGGAACCAGCTTGCCCCGCGTCCCCGTGATGAGGCGCTGGGCTACCACCGCTTTCAGATTGAGGGACAGATCCATCAGCAACTGGTTGTGGGCATCTTCAGGGAAAAAATTCAGGATGCGCTGGACCGCCTGATTGGCATTGTTGGCATGCAAAGTAGATACGCACAAATGTCCTGACTCTGCATAGTGCAAGGCATGCTGCAAGGTGAGCCGGTCACGGATCTCTCCAATCATGATCACGTTGGGCGCCTCGCGCATCGCGTGGCGCAGCGCCTCATCGTAAGACAGCGTATCGAGCCCCACTTCCCGTTGGGTCACCAGCGACTTCTTGTGCGTATGCAGGTATTCGATGGGGTCTTCCACGGTCAGGATATGGCCGGTCGTATGCTCGTTGCGGTAGTCCAGCATGGATGCCAGCGTGGTCGACTTGCCCGAGCCTGCCGCACCAACGGCCAGCACCAATCCACCCTTCAGAAAGGCCAGCTGCTTGAGCACGGGGGGTAGCCCCAGTGCATCCAGTGATGGAATTATCGGGGAAACGTAGCGCACCACCATGCCCACCTGGCCCCGCTGCAGGTGCACATTCACCCGAAAACGGTCGGCCTGCCCCGTCTGGAAGGCCAGATCGCATTCGA
>DMZZ01000051.1:0-2811 GCA_003484805.1 Comamonadaceae bacterium
TGAGCCTGGTGGGCGCCGCCAATCTGGACGAAGCCATCGAGTTCATCAATGCCAACCCCAACGGCAACGGCACGGCCGTGTTCACGCAAAGTGGCGCCGCCGCGCGCAAGTTCCAGGAAGAAATCGACGTCGGCCAGGTCGGCATCAACGTGCCGGTGCCCGTGCCGGTGCCGCTGTTCTCGTTCTCCGGTTCGCGCGCCTCCAAGCTCGGCGACCTGGGCCCCTACGGCAAGCAGGTCATTCTGTTCTACACCCAGACCAAGACCGTGACGGCACGCTGGTTTGACGACAGCACCGCTGGCCAGGGCGTGAACACCACCATCAGCCTGAAGTAAGGCAAGGACTGGCGCCGCTCTGCTTCTCACGGCATCGGTGCTGGCGCCGCTGCCTTGCCCCCTCTCCCCTTGCGGGAGAGGGCTGGGGAGAGGGGATGAAACCGGCGCTGCGCCCGCCACGCCCCCTCTCCCCTCTCCCGCAGGGGGAAAGGGGAGTCAAGCCAAATCAGGCTCCAGCGCTTGCCAGACAAGCGCCATCAGCTATAAAAACAAAAGCACACCCGACCCGGAGACCCGCCCATGGACTTTGAACTGACCGAAGACCAGCGCGCCTTTGCCGACACCGCGCGCCAATTCGCCTTGGCCGAGCTGGCCCCCCACGCGGCGCACTGGGATGCCGAGGGCATCTTCCCCAAAGAAGCGATTGCCAAGGCGGGCGAACTCGGTTTTTGCGGCCTGTACGCCCCTGAAGCCGCTGGCGGCCTGGCATTGCCACGGCTTGACGCCACGCTGGTCTTTGAAGAAATGGCGGCCGTGGACCCTTCCACCACCGCCTTCATCACCATCCACAACATGGCCACCTGGATGCTCGGCACCTGGGCGCAGCCCGAGGTGCGCGACCACTGGGGTCCGCTGCTGACCACCGGCCAGAAACTGGCCAGCTATTGCCTGACCGAGCCCGGCGCGGGCTCGGACGCCGCCTCGCTCAAGACGCGCGCCGAGCTGGTGGGCCACGAATACGTCATCAACGGCTCCAAGGCCTTCATCTCCGGCGCGGGCGCTACCGACGTGCTGGTGCTCATGGCGCGCACGGGCGATGCGCAATCGGGCGCCGCCGGCATCAGCGCCTTTGCCGTTCCGGCTGACACGCCGGGTATCAGCTACGGCAAGAAGGAAGAAAAAATGGGCTGGAACAGCCAGCCCACGCGCACCATCAGCTTCGACAACGTGCGCATTCCCGCCAACCACCTGCTGGGCCGCGAGGGCGAAGGCTTCAAGATCGCCATGAAGGGCCTGGACGGCGGGCGCATCAACATCGCCACCTGCTCAGTGGGCGCAGCGCAAGGCGCGCTGGGGCACGCCCAGCAGTACATGCACGACCGCAAGCAGTTCGGCAAGCCCATCGCCAGCTTCCAGGCGCTGCAGTTCAAGCTGGCCGACATGGCCACCGAGCTTGTCGCCGCGCGCCAGATGGTGCGCAT
Source organism: Comamonadaceae bacterium (assembly GCA_003484805.1). GTDB lineage: Bacteria > Pseudomonadota > Gammaproteobacteria > Burkholderiales > Burkholderiaceae_C > Simplicispira. Next base: position 1,478 of record DMZZ01000051.1, read on the forward strand.
GGCTGCAGCCAAACTCGACGCGGGCGCCCCCGACGCCAGCACCTATTGCGCCATGGCCAAGCGCTTCGCCACCGACGCAGGCTTCAACGTCTGCAACGAGGCGCTGCAACTGCACGGCGGCTACGGCTACATCCGCGAATATCCGCTGGAGCGCTTGATGCGCGACGCGCGCGTGCACCAGATCCTCGAAGGCACGAACGAAATCATGCGCGTCATCATCGCGCGGCGCATGCTCGACGGCGACGCGCCGGACGTGATTCGCTAGGCTTTTGATAGCTAGAAGCGCTTATAAATAGAGCGCAAATGCCATTTTTACCCCTAAACTCAAGGAGACAGACATGCAAATCGCCTTCATCGGACTCGGCAACATGGGCGGCCCCATGGCCATCAACCTGCACAAGGCCGGCCACAGCGTCAAGGCCTTCGACCTGAGCCAGGACGCCTGCGCCAAGGTCAAAGCCGAAGGCGTGCAAATTGCCGCCAGTGCGCAAGACGCCGTGCAGGGCGCCGAAGCCATCGTGACCATGCTGCCCGCCAGCCAGCATGTCGAAGGCCTGTTCCTGGGCAACGGCGCCACCCCCGGCCTGCTGCAGAGCATTGCCAAGGGCACGTTGGTGATCGACAGCTCGACGATTGCCGCCGCCACCAGCCAAAAAGTTGCCAAGGCCGCCGAGGCCGCAGGCATTGCCTTCATCGACGCGCCCGTTTCCGGCGGCACCGGCGGCGCCATCGCCGGCACGCTGACCTTCATGGTCGGCGGCAGCGAAGCCCAACTGGAGCGCGCCCGCCCCCTGCTCGAAAAAATGGGTGCCAACATCTTCCACGCAGGCAGCGTGGGCGCCGGCCAGACCGCCAAGATCTGCAACAACATGCTGCTGGGTATCCTGATGGTGGGCACCTCCGAGGCCATCGCCCTGGGTGTGGCCAACGGCCTGGACCCGAAGGTGCTGAGCGAGATCATGCGCCGCAGCTCCGGCGGCAACTGGGCCCTGGAAAAGTACAACCCCTTCCCTGGCGTGCATGAAAACGCACCCGCCAGCAAGGGCTACGTCGGCGGCTTCGGCACCGACCTCATGCTCAAGGACCTGGGCCTCTCGCAGGAAAACGCCATCGCCACCAAGGCCAGCACCCCGCTGGGCGGCATGGCCCGCGCCATCTACGCCGCGCACAGCATTGCTGGGCATGGTGGCGAAGATTTTTCGAGCGTGATCAAGATGCTGCAAAAGAAGGGCTGATCTCCACGATTGCAGCCTGTACCAGCCGAAACGGGGGCAAGCCCAGCCTACTCCGGCGTCTTCGGCTCGCGCAACAGCCACAGCGTAAACGCCGCCCCC
>DMZZ01000299.1:0-2535 GCA_003484805.1 Comamonadaceae bacterium
CCCGAGAAGCCGCCGTCGAACAGCACGAAGCAGCCGATGTCGGGCTTGAGGCAGGTGCGCGTGATGCGCTGGATCATGCCGGAGTAGCGGATCTGGCTCTGTGTGGCCACGGTCAGCACCCGGGTGACCGAGTTGCACAGGCTGGTCAAGAGGTCTTCGGTGCCGAAAACGACGGGTTCTTCTGGGTTCTTCATGGGCCGGGTCGCGTGCGGAAAATGGTTGTCTGCGTAGCATAGGGCACGGCGCTGCAGTCGACCAGTTGTTTCGACATGTTTCCATGTGAACGCGCCTTTTGCGCCACGCTGCGGCCCTTACCGCGCTCCGGGGCGCTGGTACATCGCCTCGATGGCTTCCGCAAAATGCCCCATGAGATTGCTGCGCTTGAGCTTGAGGGTGGGCGTCATGAAGGTGTTCTCGATGGTCCACGGCTCCAGCGTGAAGTGCACCGCGCGCGGCACGGCATAGCGCGCGAAGCTGGCGGTCTGCCCAGCGATGCGGTCGAGTGCCGCCTTGTGCACGGCGGGGTGGTTCAGGCTGGCCGGGTCTTTGGCGTCCAGGCCCACCTCGCGTGCCAGGCGCAGCCACTCCTCGCGGTGCAGCACGGCCACACAGGCAATGAAAGGCCGGTTCTCGCCCACCACAAAGGCCTGCTCGAACAGCGGGTCGGAGGTGATGGCCAGTTCCAGGTCGGCGGGGGGCACCTTCTCGCCGGTCGAGGTGACGATGATTTCCTTGATGCGGCCGCGAATGTAGATGCGCCCGTCGATGATTTCGGCCTGATCGCCCGTGCCCAGCCAGCCATCGCTGGAAAGAATGCGCGCCGTGTCCTCGGGGCGGTTCCAGTAGCCTTTCATGACGATGGGGCCGCGCACCTGCAGCTCGCGGTTCTCGCCGATCCGCACCTCCACGCCGGGCAGGGCGCGGCCCACGCTGGCGGGGCGGTTGTCCCTGGGCGTGTTGACCGACACCACGGGCGCGGTCTCGGTCATGCCGTAGCCCTGCAGCAGCGGCAGGCCCAGGCCCAGAAAGCAGCGTGCGATGGCGGGCGACAGCGGCGCGCCGCCGCTCACGGCCACGCGCACGCGGCCGCCAAACTGCTCCAGCAGCGGGCGTGCCACCAGGGGTTCAAGCACGATCCACGGCAGCTTGGCCAACGCTCCGGCGGTGCGGGCTTCATCGGCACCGGGTGCGGGCAGGCCGTGCACCGCNNTGCCAGCCCACGGCCACAGCGGCCTCGAACAGGCGCGTCTTCAGGCGCGACGGCGCCAGACGCTCCAGCACCTTGGCGTGTACGCGCTCATAGATGCGCGGCACCGAGATCAGCACCGTGGGCCGCACGGTGCGCAGGTCTTCGGCCAGCAGTGCCACCGAGCGCGCATAGGCCACGCAACTGCCCGCCGCCATGGGCAGGTAGTAGCCCGCCGTGCGCTCGAAGGTGTGCGACAGCGGCAGGAAGGACAGAAACACGTCCTCCACTGTGGGCTGGATGCGCTGCAGCACCGCCTTGACATCGGACACCACGTTGCGGTGCGTCAGCATCACGCCCTTGGGCTTGCCCGTGGTGCCCGAGGTGTAGACGATGGCCGCCAGGTCGGCTGCGCAGGGCGGCGTCTGCAGTGGCGCGTGGCGCGTGGCCCGGGCCAGCCAGTCTGTCAGCGCGACCACGGGCACCGGGGCGGCCATGTCGCTGGCGGCACCGGGGCGGGTCAGCACCACGCCCTTGAGCTGCGGCAATGGCGTGCCCACGGCCTGGATGCGCTGCCACTGCTCCACATCTTCCAGCACGAGCAGTGAAGCCTCGCAGTCGGACAGGATGTAGGCGATGCTGCCCGGGTTGTCGATGGCGTGCAGCGGCACCGGCACACAGGCGTGGGCCAGCGTGGCCTGGTCGATGCTCATGGCATCCAGCCCGTTGGGCAGCAGGATGGCCACGCGCGCGCCCGTGGGCAGGCCCATGGCAGCCAGGGCGCGGGTCCAGAGGCCGACGCGCTCGCGCGCCTGTGCCCAGGTGAGGCTGATCCACGCCTGCGCGGCGTTGTCGTAGGCGCGGTAGGCCTCTGCGTCGGGGGTGCTGGTGGCGCGGTAGGCCAGCAGCTGGGGCAGGGTGTGCACGTTGGCGAGGTCGGCGGGAGCAGAGGTCATCGGATCAATGGAATGGGAAGCGAGGCGCGCAGGCAAAAAGGGTTTGCACTAGGGTAAACCCGTAAGATCATACCGGCAGCGATAACGGACACAGTGCTCCATGCTGGTGCAAGGGCGGCCCGGGCAACGGCACGTTTACCGTACAGACACCTTGGCAACCATGTCGTTTCACGAAGAGTGCCTACAGTGAACCCATGTTCTTCGGGAGGATGAAATGCACAACATCAAACGGTTTTATGGGGTCTATCTTGGCACGCTCACGGGCTTGTGGCTGCTTGCCGAAATGATGGCGTGGTCGGCGCCGGCCCACTTTTTCGCATGGCGCCAGGTGGGCATGCAATTCAGCGGGGTGCTGGGCATCGGTGTCATGAGCGCGGCGATGGTGCTGGCCGT
>DMZZ01000052.1:0-2984 GCA_003484805.1 Comamonadaceae bacterium
CCCCGGCGATCGACCACATCAGCGTGACGGCCACCATGAGCCAGACCGCGTGGCCATGCGTCAGACCCCGGCTGGGAACAGCATCGAGATTCATCGCGCAGTGCTCGCAACGTGCGCGGCCCAGACCAGCGGCCGCCGCGCAAGGGCCGCCCCGCCGCGCTGGCAGCACCGCCCTTCGCACCTCCCGCGCCGTACGCACCGGGCGCGATCAACGCCAGCGCTCCCGCGCAAGGGCCGCCCCGCCGCGCAGGGAGCGTTCCCCCTCCCGAATCGCGCAGCGATTCGAGAAAGGGGGGAAGGCGCGAAGTGCCTCAGGGGGGTGTCCCGATCAGTCACGGCTGGCGCGCTTGCGCTCATGTTCCTTCAGGAAGCGCTTGCGCAGGCGGATGGACTTGGGCGTGATCTCCACCAGTTCGTCGTCCTCGATGAACTCCACGCCGTATTCCAGCGTGCAATCGATCGGGGGCGTGATCTTGATCGCGTCTTCCTTGCCCGAGACACGGAAGTTGGTCAGCTGCTTGGTACGCGTGGCGTTCACCACCAGATCGTTGTCGCGGCTGTGGATGCCGACGATCATGCCTTCGTAGACGGGATCGTTGGCGCGCACGAACATGCGGCCACGGTCATCGAGCTTGCCCAAGGCGTAGGTGAAGATTTCACCGTCGTCCATGGAGATCAGCACGCCGTTCTTGCGGCCCGCGATGTCGCCCTTGTGCGGTTCGTAGCTGTCGAAGATGTTGGCGATCAGGCCCGAACCGCGCGTCAGGTTCAGGAACTCATTGGTGAAACCGATCAGGCCACGGGCCGGAATGCGGTATTCCAGGCGCACGCGGCCCCGGCCGTCGGGCTCCATGTTCACCAGTTCGCCCTTGCGCTCGCCCAGCGCCTGCATCACGCCGCCCTGGTGCTGCTCTTCGATGTCGGCAGTGACCAGCTCGATAGGCTCGTGCTTGACACCGTCGATGTCCTTGAACACCACGCGCGGCTTGGAAACGGCCAGCTCGTAGCCTTCACGGCGCATGTTTTCCAGCAGGATGGTCAGGTGCAGTTCACCACGGCCAGCCACTTCAAAAACGCCGTCTTCATCGGTTTCCTTCACCCGCAGGGCCACGTTGTGCTGCAGTTCCTTCTGCAGACGGTCCCAGATCTGGCGGCTGGTGACGTACTTGCCTTCGCGGCCCGCCAGCGGCGAGGTGTTCACGCAGAAGTTCATGATCAGGGTGGGCTCGTCCACCTTGAGCATGGGCAGGGGCGCGGGGTTGGCGGGGTCGGTCACGGTCACGCCGATACCGATGTCGGCGATGCCGTTGACCAGCACGATGTCGCCCGGGCCGGCTTCCTGCGCCTGGACACGCTCCAGACCCTGGAACGTCAGCACCTGGTTGACGCGGCCCTTGAAGGACTTGCCATCGGGGCCTTCCATCACCAGCACATCCATGTTGGGCTTGATCGTGCCCTGGCTGATGCGGCCCACGCCGATACGGCCCACAAAGGTGGAAAAGTCGAGCGCCGAAATCTGCAGTTGCAGGGGTGCCGCCGGGTCGCCATTCTGGGCCGGCACATGCTTGAGGATGGTGTTGAACAGAGCCGACATGTCGGGGCCCCACTGTTCGCCGGGCGTTCCTTCTTCCAGCGAGGTCCAGCCGTTGATGCCCGAGGCATACACCACGGGGAAGTCGAGCTGCTCGTCGGTGGCGCCGAGCTTGTCGAACAGGTCAAACGCAGCATTGACGACCTTGTCGGGATTGGCACCGGGCTTGTCCACCTTGTTCACCACCAGGATGGGACGCAGGCCCAGGGCCAGTGCCTTCTTGGTCACGAAGCGGGTCTGGGGCATGGGGCCTTCCTGCGCGTCGATCAGCAGCACCACGCCATCCACCATGGACAGTGCACGTTCCACTTCGCCGCCGAAGTCCGCGTGGCCGGGGGTATCCACGATGTTGATGTGCGTGCCTTCCCAGCTCACAGCGCAGTTCTTGGCCAGGATGGTGATGCCGCGCTCGCGCTCGATGGCGTTGTTGTCCATCACGGTATCGACCACCTTTTCGTGCTCGGCGAAGGTGCCGGACTGGCGCAGCAGCTGGTCGACCATGGTGGTCTTGCCATGGTCGACGTGGGCGATGATGGCGATATTNNATTTGTTTGCTCATAGTTTTTCCAAAATGCCGCGGCTGCGTCACATCCCGCATGAGGGGTCGCATTTGCACAAAGACATCGGCGCGCAGCACAAGGCGCAGTCCGTAGTCCATGCTGAAGCATGGGCAAGGGCTGCAACGCAGTGCTGCGTGGCGAGGGCAAGTGCAAATCGATCCGTCATGCGGGATGTGGCGCGGGGTGCGGCGTGCCTTCCAAAATTTGTTGAATTTCCAGCGGACTCAGGAGCCTGTCGGGCACCAGCTCCCCGCCTGCGATATGACCGACCCCGAGCAGCGCCCGGGGATGATCGGCAAAAACAGCCACGGCCGGAGCATCCGGCCAAGGGCCCCGGCGACGCAGGCCCGAGAGAAACCGGCCTGCATTGTCGGTGTCGAGCGTGACACGCACATGGCCCGCCAGCAGCGCTTCGGGCGGCTCCAGGCAGGCCAGACGCGCATCTTCGTCCATGGCTTCGAGCTGCGCCAGCGTGATGCAGCGCTCCACGCCAATGCCACCCGTGTCGATGCGGCGCAGGAACGTGAGATGCGCCCCGCAGCCCAGCGCCGCCCCGATGTCTTCACCGAGGGTACGGATGTAGGTGCCCTTGCTGCAGGTCACTACTATTTTAATAGCTGGTCGCGCTTGACTGTCATGGGTCAGAGCCAGATTCAATGCATGAATCACCACATCGCGCGGTGCACGCTCGACGGTGATCCCCGCGCGCGCATATTCATACAGCGCCTTGCCGTCCTTCTTGAGCGCACTGTGCATGGGCGGCACCTGTCGGATCGGGCCGGTGAACTGCTGCTGCACGGCGGCCAGACGTTCGGAGGTGAGTTGCAGCGGAT
>DMZZ01000052.1:3066-5161 GCA_003484805.1 Comamonadaceae bacterium
TTTTCGGCGCGCAGCAGCCATTTGGCCTTTTGCAGGGCATCGTTGCTGGTGATACCCAGCGGCTTGTCGATCAGCAGCACCCCATGCACGGGGCGCCGGACGACCCTCGTGCGCGGCGCGTTCATGCTTATTCGTCCGCTTCTTTGACGCGAGAGGAGACCGCCTTGGCGATCAAGGCGTTCATGTCGGCCGCGCGCTCCTGCGTGCGGTCGAATACAAAATGCAGCGTGGGCACCGTGTGGATGTGCAGGCGCTTGAACAGGCCGCTGCGCAAAAACCCCGCCGCTTGCGTCAAGGCTTCCTGCGTCTGCTCGGGATCGCCCGTCAGCAGGCTGTAGTAGACCTTGGCATGCGCGTAATCGGGGGTCACTTCCACGCCCTGCAGCGTCACCATGCCCACGCGCGGGTCTTTCAACTCGCGCGCGATCAGCTCCGTCAGATCGCGCTGGATCTGGTCGGCCACCTTGAAGGCACGGTTGGGGGTAGCAGATTTCTTCGCAGCCATATCAAATCCCCCCCTGAGTCGCTACGCGCCTTCCCCCTCCAGGGGGACGACGCCCATGGCCTGGCAAAGCCAGTTCCATGGCGTCCGCTGGCATGGCTTGCTCCGCAGCCTTCGGAGAGGCTGTGTGCAATGCCCCGCTGGCGAGGCGTTGGCTGAAGGGAGTTCGAGAACTTTGCATCAAAGCGTCCGGGCGATTTCCTTGATGTCGAAGAACTCCAGCTGATCACCTTCCTTGATGTCGTTGTAGTTCTTCAGCTTGATACCGCACTCGAAGCCTTCCTTGACCTCGCGCACATCGTCCTTGAGGCGCTTGACCGAGTCGACTTCGCCGGTGTAGATCACCACGTTGTCGCGCAGCAGGCGGAATTTCGCGTTGCGGTGGACCATGCCGGACGTGATGTACGAACCGGCAATTGTGCCGATCTTGGTCGCCACGAACACCGTGCGGATCTCGGCCGTACCGATGATTTCCTCGCGCTGCTCTGGGGCCAGCATGCCGGACATTGCCACACGCAGCTCGTCCACAGCGTCATAGATGATGCTGTAGTAGTGCAGATCAACACCATTGCCCTCGGCCAGCTTGCGCGCACCGGCATCGGCCCGCACGTTGAAGCCGATCACGATGGCCTTGGATGCAATCGCCAGGTTGATATCGGACTCGCTGATACCGCCCACGCCGGTGTACACCAGCTGCACCTTGACCTCATCGGTCGAGAGCTTGAGCAGCGACTGCGACAGCGCTTCCTGCGAACCCTGCACGTCGGCCTTGACGATGATGGGCAGCATCTTCACTTCGCCCGCCGTCATGTCGGAGAACATATTCTCCAGCTTGGCGGCCTGCTGCTTGGCCAGCTTGGTGTTGCGGAACTTGCCGGCGCGGTAGGTGGCGATTTCGCGCGCACGGCGCTCGTCGGTCAGCACCATGAATTCGTCGCCGGCCTGGGGCACTTCGGTCAGACCCTGAATTTCCACCGGAATCGACGGACCAGCCGTCTTGGCCACCTTGCCGTTTTCGTCCAGCATGGCGCGCACGCGGCCAAAGGTCTGGCCAGCCAGCACCACATCGCCCACCTTCAGCGTACCGGACTGCACCAGCACGGTGGCCACCGGGCCGCGGCCCTTGTCGAGCTGGGCTTCGATCACCAGGCCCTTGGCCAGTGCATCCACAGGCGCCTTGAGCTCCAGCACTTCGGCCTGCAGCAGCACCTGTTCGAGCAGCTCGTCAATGCCCATGCCGGTCTTGGACGACACGGGAACAAAGGGCGATTCGCCGCCGTACTCTTCGGGCACCACCTCTTCCACCACCAGCTCCTGCTTGACGCGGTCGGGGTTGGCATCGGGCTTGTCCGACTTGGTGATGGCCACCACGATAGGAACACCGGCTGCCTTGGCGTGCTTGATGGCTTCCTTGGTCTGGGGCATGACGCCGTCGTCGGCCGCCACCACCAGAATCACGATGTCGGTCGCCTGGGCACCGCGGGCACGCATGGCCGTGAAAGCCTCGTGGCCGGGAGTATCGAGGAACGACACCATGCCGCGCGGCGTTTCCACATGGTAGGCCCCGATGTGCTGCGTGATGCCGCCGGCTTC
>DMZZ01000052.1:5294-5536 GCA_003484805.1 Comamonadaceae bacterium
TCCTGGTCCAGCGGCTGGTTCATCGTGACCATCTGGCCCATCTTCATCAGCGCCTTGATCACCTCGGATGCCTTGATCGCCATCTTGTGCGCCAGTTCGGCCACGGTGATGGTCTCGGGCACATGCACTTCAATGATGCGTGCCTCAGCGGTCGATGCGTGGGACTGGTGCTTGCCCCCACGATCGCGATCGTTGCCCCGGCGGCCACCGCCACCCTTGGGGCCTGCGCGCCAGGCGCTGCC
>DMZZ01000226.1:0-2578 GCA_003484805.1 Comamonadaceae bacterium
GCTCGACAAGGTGCTGGCCCAGGCCGAGCCCAAGCTCGTCACGCTGGCCTTGCAGCTCACCGACGCCCAGATCCGCAACCTGGAAAAGAAGCAGGCCGACAGCAACGCCGACTGGAAAAAAGAGTGGCTGGAACCCTCGCCCGAGCAACTGCGCGAGCAGCGCTACAAGCGGCACCTGTCGCGCGCTGAAATGTTCTACGGCACCCTGGAAGAGCCGCAGAAGGCGGTTCTTCGCGCAGCGCTCGCCCGGTCGTCCTTTGACCCGCAGCGCAACTACGCCGAGCGCGTTCGGCGCCAGAAAGACCTGCTGCAGGTGCTGCAGAAGGTGGCCCAGGACCGCAATAACACCGAACAGGCCCGCGCCCTGTTGCGCGGCTATATGGCCCGCTTCGCCACGTCGCCCGACGCGGCCTACCAGCGCTACGCGCAGACCCAGGTCGAAGAAGGCTGCGAAACCTTCTCGCGCATGCACAACGCCACGACGGCGGGCCAGCGGCTCAAGGCGGTGCAGTCGCTCAAGGGGTACGAGCAGGATTTCTGGCTGCTGGCGGCGCAGTGATCCGGCGCATGGCCCTCCGTGGCCGTTGTTGCCCGATTTTGCGGCAGTGCAACACAATCCCTTGTGCGCCAGGCACTTGCGCAACGCGTGCCCATGCAGGCCACGGGTTGTCCACAGGTTTGTCCCTGTGAATTGGGAAGAACCGGTGGCGGTGTGTCATGGTAGTTAGTGAGACGGCGTGAGGCAAAGAAAAACCCGCTACACCTGTGAGATGTAGCGGGTTCGTCAGTTTCTGATGCTGTCTGAAACCATCAGATGGTGCCCGGGGCCGGAATCGAACCGGCACGCCTTGCGGCGGGGGATTTTGAGTCCCCTGCGTCTACCAATTTCACCACCCGGGCGGGAATTTGTGAAGACCTAAATTATGGCACAGTAGGGTGCATGAACTATCCGACGATTGAAGATGCGGTGGGTAACACGCCGCTGGTCGCACTGCAGCGCATCGGCGCGCGCGACAACGCCGAGCGTGGCAACGTCATCCTGGGCAAGCTCGAAGGCAACAACCCCGCCGGTTCGGTGAAAGACCGGCCCGCGCTGTCGATGATCCGGCGCGCCGAGGAGCGTGGCGACATCCAGCCGGGCGACACGCTGATCGAGGCCACCTCGGGCAACACCGGCATTGCGCTGGCGATGGCGGCGGCCATCAAGGGTTACCGCATGGTGCTGGTGATGCCCGAAGACCTGTCCATCGAGCGCGCGCAGACCATGAAGGCCTTTGGTGCCGAGCTGATGCTGACCCCCAAGAGCGGCGGCATGGAGCTGGCCCGCGACCTGGCCGAGGCGATGCAAAAGCGCGGCGAGGGCAAGGTGCTCGACCAGTTTGCCAACCCCGACAACCCGCGCATCCACTACGAGACCACCGGCCCCGAGATCTGGGAGCAGACGGGCGGGCGCATCACGCACTTTGTGTCAGCCATGGGCACCACGGGCACGATCACGGGTGTCTCGCGCTACCTCAAGGAAAAGAACCCCAACGTGCTGGTGATCGGCGCGCAGCCGCAGGAGGGCTCGCGCATCCCCGGCATCCGCAAGTGGCCCGAGGAATACCTGCCTGCCATCTACGACCCCAAGGCGGTGGACGAGCTGGTGCTGGTCAGCCAGGACGACGCCGAGGACATGTGTCGCCGACTGGCGCGCGAGGAGGGCATCTTTGCCGGCATCTCGGCCGCAGGAGCCTGCTGGGTGGCGCAGCAGATCGCGCTGCGCGAGCGCGATGCGCACATTGTCTTTGTGGTGTGCGACCGGGGCGACCGGTATCTTTCCACCGGCGTCTTTCCGGCTTGAAAAAACCTGACTCTAGCGCTTATCGGATAAGCGCCAGAAGCTATCAAAATAATAGCAATGCACTACGAAACCCGCTTTTGCAGCCACTGCGCCACGCCGCTGGCACTGATCACCCAGACGGAAGACGGCGGCGACGTGCAGCGCCTGCGCTGCCCCGCCTGCGGCTGGACGCACTGGAACAACCCCACCCCCGTGCTTGCNNNNTCGCCGCAAGAAGGCATTGCCCGCGAGGTGAAGGAAGAGACCAACCTCGATGTGGTGTCGTGCTCGCTTGTGGGGGCCTATGAATTCATTCGCATGAACCAGGTCATCATTGCCTACCATGTGGTGGCTGAAGGGCAGGTGCGGCTCTCGCCCGAGCTGGTGGACTACCGGCTGTTCGACCTGCATGAACTCAAATGCTGGCCTGCCGGCACGGGCTACGCGCTGGCCGACTGGCTGCGCACACGCGGGCACGAGCCGGTGTTTTTCACGGCAGAGGAAAATGCCGAACGCCGCCGGGGGCTGGACCAGCCGCCCGCCAAGGACTGACACCATGCAAATCCACAAAGAAATCGACACGCGCGGGCTCAACTGCCCCCTGCCCATCCTGAAAGCCAAGAAGGCCCTGGCCGACATGCAGAGCGGCGAACTGCTCAAGGTGCTGGCCACCGATGGCGGCTCGCTGCGCGACTTTCAGGCCTTCGCCAAGCAGACCGGCAACGAGCTGGTGGAGCAGCAGACGGTGGGTGAGGA
>DMZZ01000218.1:0-6034 GCA_003484805.1 Comamonadaceae bacterium
CAGCCGATGCCCGAGAGCTTGGCCACGCGGTGCGGCTCGATGTCGAGCTCCCAGCAGGCCTGGATGATGGCGGCCCAAATGGAGTCGTGCCCGCAGCCTGCGCACAGGGTGGAAATACGCCCTTCATAGTCGCGGCGCGTGTACCCCACCTTGTTTCGGGTCAGCGAGGGGTGGTGCAGACGGGGCTTGGTCAGGTAGGTCATGCGGCCTCCTTGAGCGACGCCTGGGCGCCTTGCAGGTCGTTCTGGATCGCCTGGGTGATGAAGCGGGCCGTGATGGGGGTGCCGTCGTAGTGCAGCACCTTCACGAGACGCGCAGGGTCCACGCCGAGTTCGTTGACCAGCATGGCGTGCATCTGGGCATCGCGGTTCTGCTCGACCACGAACACCTGTTCGTGCTCGGCGATGAAACGGTCCACTGCCTCCGGGAAGGGAAAGGCGCGCAGGCGCATCGCGTCGATGTCGGTGCCGGAGGCCGTCAGAACATCCAGCGCCTCCTGCATGGCCGGGCTGGTGGAGCCGAAGTAGATCACGCCCAGCGGCGTGGTGCGCGCTGCCGGGCGCAGCACCGGCTGGGGGACCAGGGTGGCGGCGGTACGGAATTTGCGCAGCAGGCGCTCCATGTTGTAGATGTAGTCCGGCCCGCGCTCGGAGTAGCGTGCGTAGGGGTCGCGCGTGGTGCCGCGCGTGAAGAAGCTCCCCTTGGTAGGGTGCGTGCCCGGATAGGTGCGCCAGGGGATTCCGTCGCCGTCCACGTCCTTGTAGCGGCCGAAGTCCTTGTCGGCTTCCAGCTCCTCGGCGGTCATGACCTTGCCCCGGTCGTACTGGCGCGCGTCGTCCCACGCAAAGGGTTGGCACAGGCGCTGGTTCATGCCGATATCGAGGTCGGTCATGACGAAAATCGGGGTCTGCAACCGGTCCGCTAGATCGAGCGCGGCAGCGGCATGCTCGAAGCACTCGTGCGGGTCTTCCGGAAACAGCAGCACGTGCTTGGTGTCGCCGTGCGAGGCATAGGCGCAGCTGAACAGGTCAGACTGTTGCGTGCGCGTGGGCATGCCCGTGGACGGCCCGCCGCGTTGCACGTTGATGATGGTGACCGGGATCTCGGCGAAATAGGCCAGGCCGATGAACTCGCTCATCAGGGAAATGCCCGGGCCCGAGGTGGCTGTGAAGGCGCGTGCACCGTTCCAGCCCGCGCCCACCACCATGCCGATGGAGGCCAGTTCGTCCTCGGCCTGTACGATGGCGACGTTGCTGCGTCCGGTCTCGGGGTCCACGCGGTACTTGTCGCAGTATTTCTGGAACGCCTCGGGCACCGAGGACGAAGGTGTGATCGGGTACCAGGCCGCCACGGTGGCGCCGCCATACACGCAGCCCAGGGCTGCAGCGCTGTTGCCATCGGTGAAGATGCGGTCGCCCACCTGGGCGGCGCGCTGCACGCGGATGCCCAGCGGCGCCTGCAGGTGCTGGTGGGCGTAATCGCGCCCCAGGTGCAGTGCGCGGACGTTGGAGTCGAGCAGCGTCTCCTTGCCCCGGTACTGCTCGGCGAAGAGCTTCTCGAAGACCTCGGCCTCCACGTCGAGCAAGACCGACAGCGCGCCCACGTAGATGATGTTCTTGAACAGCTGGCGCTGGCGGGGCTCGGAATAGGTGTTGTTGCTGATCTCGGTCAGCGGCATGCCGATGACCTCGATGTCTGGGCGGAACTTGGCTGCGGGAATCGGGCGCGTGCTGTCGTAGAACAGGTAGCCGCCCGGCGTGATCTCGGCCACGTCGGCATCCCAAGTCTGCGGGTTCATAGCCACCATCATGTCCACGCCGCCGCGCCGCCCCAGGTAGCCCTGCTCGCACACCCGGGCTTCGTACCAGGTGGGCATGCCCTGGATGTTGCTCGGGAAGATATTGCGCGGGCTCACCGGCACGCCCATGCGCAGGATGGCCTTGGCGAACAGTTCGTTGGCCGAGGCCGAGCCCGAGCCGTTGACGTTGGCGAACTTGATGACAAAGTCGTTGATGGCTTCGATGCGCTTCATGCGGCCTCCAGCGTGCGTCGGGTTGCGGTGGCATCACGGCACAGTGGCCCGGCCTGCGGGGTGTCGAGCCGGAACTTCTGCATGTCCCAGGCGCCGGTGGGGCAGCGTTCGGCGCACAGGCCGCAGTGCAGGCAGACGTCCTCGTCCTTGACCATCACGCGCCCGGTCTTGAGCGGCGCCGACACCAGCAGGTCCTGCGCCACGTTGTGCGCCGGCGCCCTGAGCCGGGTACGCAGCTCGGCTTCGTCGCCGTTGCTCGTGAAGGTGATGCTGTCCATGGGGCAGATGTCGGCGCAGGCGTCGCACTCGATGCAGGTGGCGCGGTTGAACACCGTTTGCACATCGCAGTTCAGGCAGCGGCTGGCCTCCTTGAAGGCGGTGGCGGCGTCGAAGCCGAGTTCGACCTCGACCCGGATGCTGGCCAGTGCCACCTCGGCCCGGGCCCAGGGCACCTTGAAGCGGTGGTCGTTGGAAACGTCGTTGTCGTAGCTCCACTCATGGATGCCCATCTTGGTGGACACCAGGTTGGTGCGTGGCGCCGGGCGCTGGCGCACATCCTCGCCGTGCAGAAAGCGGTCGATCGACACCGCCGCCTCGTGCCCCTGGGCTACGGCGGTGATGATGTTCTTCGGGCCGTAGGCCGCATCACCGCCGAAGAACACCTGGGGCAGTGTGGACTGGAATGTGCCTTCCTGGAGTTGCGGCAGGCCCCAGCGGTCGAACGCAATGCCCAGGTCGGGTTCGATCCAGGGAAAGGCGTTTTCTTGCCCCACGGCGATCAGCACCACATCGCAGGGCACGCGCACGTCGGGCTCGCCCGTGGGCACCAGACTGCGCCGACCCTGTGCATCGTAGTGGGCCTGAACCACCTCGAAGGTCATGGCGGTGAGCTGGCCGTTGTCGTGCTCGAACGACTTGGGCACATGGAAGTTCAGGATCGGGATGCCCTCGTGCAGGGCATCTTCCTTTTCCCAGGGTGAGGCTTTCATTTCATCGAAACCACTGCGTACGATGACCTTGACGTCGGTGCCGCCCAGGCGCCGCGCGGAGCGGCAGCAGTCCATGGCGGTATTGCCGCCGCCCAGCACGATGACACGGGGTGCGATGCGGGTGACATGCCCAAACGACACCGAGGCCAGCCAGTCGATGCCGATGTGGATGTTGTCCTGGATCTCGCGGCGCCCGGGAATGTCGAGATCGCGCCCGCGCGGTGCGCCGCAGCCCACGAACACGGCGTCGTAGCCCCGCGAGAGCAGCTCGCGCAGAGAGTCCACGCGCTGACGGCTGCGGAACTGCACACCCATGTCGAGGATGTAGCCGGTTTCCTCGTCGATCACCGATTCGGGCAGGCGAAAGCGCGGGATCTGGCTGCGGATGAAGCCACCGGCCTGGGCTTCGCCATCGAACACCGTGACCTCGTAGCCCAGCGGCGCCAGGTCGCGTGCCACCGTCAGCGAAGACGGCCCGGCGCCCACGCAGGCCACGCGCTTGCCATTGGGTGGCGCGATGGCGGGCATGCGTCCTTTGACGTCGGTCTTGTGGTCGGCGGCCACACGCTTGAGACGGCAAATCGCCACGGGCTCGGGGGGTGCACCATTGCTTTCCTCCACGCGAGCGCGCCGGCAGGCAGGCTCGCAAGGGCGGTCGCAGGTGCGGCCGAGGACGCCTGGGAATACGTTGGAAACCCAGTTGACCATGTAGGCGTCGTCGTAACGGCCCTGGCCGATCAGGCGGATGTATTCCGGCACCGGGGTATGGGCGGGACAGGCCCACTGGCAATCGACGACTTTGTGGAAGTAGTCCGGGTGGTCCGTGTGGGTAGGCTGCAAGGCAAGCTCCTGTCCTCGGGCCTGCAGCCACCGTGGCGCAGGAATCCGCAGTCTATGACCGCCAGGTGCGACCGCCGCCTCAGGTGAATCCCTCGGATGGGGCGCTTTGTGCGATGGATGTTGATCGTTGTCAGTGCGCTGCGGGTTTGCGCGATGGGTGCGCGCGCCACAGCACGGGCGAGCGGCCCCGGATGGACACATCGCGGGCGTATTATGTGACGCAGTGCAAGCGGTGTCGCGGCATATTGCTGCATTCGCCCGTGGAGGTCATGTCATGCCCCGTCAGTTGCTGGAGCTTGGTGTATGGAGCGTCCTCCGGTCCGGGTGGCGGTATGCCGGTTTCTGCCTTTTGCTATGCGCTGTGGGGTTGGGGTCCGCCTGGGGGGCGCAAAAAGTCCGCGTGGGGGTTTACCAGAACAGCCCCAAGGTGGCCCTGTCCGAAGCAGGGCAGCCCGAGGGGATCTTCATTGATCTGATCGAGGGGATTGCGGAACGGGAAGGGTGGGAGATCGAGTACGTGCCGGGCACCTGGGCCGAGGGCCTGGAGCGACTGGCCGGGGGCGAAATTGACCTGATGCCCGATGTGGCGCGCAACCAGGAGCGAGAAGCTCTGTACGCGTTTCACCAGGAGCCGGTTCTCGCAAGTTGGAATCAGGTGTACACCCGACAGGGCAGTGGCTTGCGCTCAATGCTGGATCTGGAGGGCAAGCGTGTGGCCGTGTTGTCCGGGTCCGTGCAGGAGCGCCAGTTCGAGCAGATGGCAGAGAGTTTCAGCCTGGTGGTCGAATGGGTTTCGCTGCCCGACTTCGATGCCGCCTTTGCCGCAGTGTCCCAGGGGCGAGCCGATGCGGTGGTCACCAACCGGTTTTTCGGGGTACGCAACGCCGCCCGTTATGGACTGGAAGATACGGCCATCATCTTCAGCCCTTCCCGCCTTTACATCGCGGCACCAAGGGAAGGTCGTGAGGCCTTGCTCCAGGCGATCGACCGGAACCTGATCGCGTTCAAAAAGGACTCCGGCTCCCTGTATTTCAAGTCTTTGCGGCGCTGGTCGGTGGATGAGGTGCGTTCTGCCACGCCCGCCTGGCTGTTGCCCGTCTCCGTGGCTGTGCTTGGCATTCTTTTCGCGGCGGTCACCTGGGTGCTGATGCTGCGGCGCCAGGTGGCCCTGCGGACCCATGAACTGCGTCAGCGCAACAGCGAGGTTTTGATCAGCAACGAGACCTTGCGGGCCATCGGCTCTCGCAGGGATCTGGATGGTGTGTTGCAGGAGGCCCTCCGGGGGGCCTTGGCGCTGACAGGCATGAAGGGGGGGCTTCTCTGTCTCCGCGATGAATCAGGCGATGCGCTGAGGGTGGGTGCGCGACTGTGGACAGAGAACCCTCCTTCCGGGCAGGGACCTCGGGGGGAAGGGCCATGTGAGGGCCGTTGCAAGGTGATGCTCCAAACCCTGGCCCAAGGTCAGCGGCATGCGGTGCGGCCTGCGGAAGATTCTGGTCTGCACGGCAACGGTGGTGTGGCACAAGACCCGCGCGTGCGTTGGAACGCCTATTTCACGCTGCAGGTCCAGGACAGGGTGCTGGGGGTGATGTGTCTTTTCTCGGATCGGCTGGAGCCTCCCTCGGGCCTGTTGATCAGGCTGGTGGAAGATCTCTGTGGTCCGGTGGCCCTGGCGATCGAGAACGCCCACCTGTATGGGCAGGCGCAGCAGCATGCACTGGAACTGGAGCAAAGGGTCGAGGACCGTACCCGTGCACTGGCGCAGGCCAATGAGCAAATTTTGCAGGCCATGCACCGAGCCCAGGATGCGGATCGCATCAAGTCGGCTTTTTTGGCCACCATGAGCCACGAACTGCGTACGCCGCTCAACTCCATCATTGGCTTCACCGGCATTCTGCTTCAGGGTTTGGCTGGTCCCCTAAACCCCGAGCAAGCGAAGCAGTTGGGCATGGTCCGCGACAGTGCGCGCCATCTGCTGGCACTGATCAATGATGTACTGGATATTTCCAAGATCGAGGCGGGCGAGTTGCGGGTGGGGTGTGAACCGTTTGATATGGCACGGTCGATCCAGAAGGTGGCCGCCATCGTCCATCCGCTGGCCGAAAAGAAGCACCTGGTCCTCCACGTGCAGGTGGATCCTGCCATTGGCGCCATGGTGAGCGATGAGCGACGC
>DMZZ01000113.1:0-8163 GCA_003484805.1 Comamonadaceae bacterium
TTGTGCCGGGGCCTCAGTCAACACCTTCTCAGGGCACCGAAGACGTGTTCTGCAACGGATCCTGCGTGTCTGGCGTCTGGGAGGCTGCTGGGGCTGTTCCAGGCTCCCAGCGCCGCAGAACGCGCTGAAAAACCAGCGTGTTGGGGATTTGCAGCAAAGCCCCGCCATGCCCTTCGGTCGCATCCTCCAGCGTGGTGTAGAGCAGATTGATGTCCACCACGCGGCCCTTGGCACCGGGTTTTTCGGCGGTATCGAGCAACTCGATGGTGTCGCCCAGACGGAACGGCCCCACGGTGAAAATCAGGAACGCGCAGAAAAGGTTGGACAGCACGCTCCACGCAGCGAAAAAGGCCACGGCCCCCACTGTGGCAAAGCCGGTGAAGCCGGTCCACAGCACGGTGGCCGAGACCCCCAGGCGCTCCAGTATCAGCAACAGGGTGGCGGCCAGAAGGGTCCAGCGCATCAGCCCGAGAATGGGCATCTGCAGATCAAGGGGGATCTGGTAATGGCGCCCGGCACGGGTGAGCAGGCGCCCCAGCAGGTTCTGCAGCAGCCAGGCGGCCAGCAGGATGAGCGCAATCTGCACGCCCGGGACGATGATCTCCAGCCAGTCCTGGGCCCAGTCGGGCAGGTAGAGGGTCAATGAACGTCGCATGGGGCATTCAGGGGGCTGCGTGGAACCCGTCCGTCAGCCGTGCCGCTGCTCCACTGTGTCCAGCTGCATCTCGAAGCTGAAAAAGCGGTCGCGCCCCTGTGCCTTGGCGGCATACAGAGCCTGATCGGCGCGCATGATCATGCTTTCGGCGCTGGTGTTTTCGTCGGGCACGCAGGTGGTGATGCCACCCGAAAGTGTGAGCACGCCGCCCAGGGGGGAGTCTGGGTGCGCAATGGCGCGTGCCCGCAGCAACTGGCCCAGGGCGCGCGCGAAGGTCATGGCACCCGAACGGGGCGTGTTGGGCAGGATGAGCGCGAACTCCTCGCCGCCGTAGCGCGAGGCCACGTCACGCGGGCGCACGCACACTTCGTGCAGCACGCGGCCTATGTCCTTGAGACAGCTGTCGCCCTGCACATGGCCCGCTGCGTCGTTGTAGCGCTTGAAGTGGTCCAGGTCGCAGAGCATGAGCGTGAGGGGTGTGCCGTCGCGCCGCGCCGCCACGATTTCGCTGTGCAGGATGCGGTCAAAGCCGCGCCGGTTCACCAGGCCGGTGAGGGCGTCCACTTCGACCATTTCGTTGAGGCGCTGGTTGGCCAGGTGCAGCTCTTCGGTCAGACCCA
The DNA here is from genome assembly GCA_003484805.1 of Comamonadaceae bacterium. GTDB lineage: Bacteria > Pseudomonadota > Gammaproteobacteria > Burkholderiales > Burkholderiaceae_C > Simplicispira. The sequence goes on from DMZZ01000113.1 coordinate 1,276, forward strand.
CGAGGCGCCGGCGCATGTCGAGCAGGCGGCGCATGGCGCGCAGCTTGGCCACGAGCACGATGGGTTTGACGGGTTTGACGAGGTAGTCATCGCCACCGGCCTCGATGCCGCGCCAGACGTCCAGGTCGTTGTCCAGGCCGGAGAGAAAGATGATGGGCGTCCAGTCGCCTGGCTCGGCCATGCGCATCTGCTGTGCCACCCAGTAGCCGTCGTTGCCCGGCAGCCGGATGTCCAGCAGCACCAGATCAGGCCGCCGCAGCTTGAAGAGATGCAGTGCCACATCGCCATTGGGGGCTTCGAGCACGTCGGACACACCGGCATGGCGCAACTCTCCCACCAGCGCAGCGCGCACGGAATCCTGGTCCTCCACCACCAGCACGGAGAGGGGTCCCATGCCGACCGGCGGGAGCAGGGATGCGGAGGTTTCGATGGGCGGGGGGGCGGAGGTCATCATGGAAGGGGGCCGTCGGGCCGGTTCAGGTCTCCCGGCGCAGTGCCGGGAACAGGATCACGTCGCGGATGCTCGGGCTGTCGGTCAGCAGCATCATCAGGCGGTCGATGCCGATGCCGCAGCCGCCTGCGGGCGGCATGCCGTATTCCAGTGCGCGTACAAAGTCGTGGTCGTAATACATGGCCTCGTCGTCACCGCTGTCCTTGGCGGTCACCTGGGCATGAAAGCGCGCAGCTTGTTCCTCGGCGTCGTTCAGTTCGCTGAAACCGTTGCCGAACTCCCGGCCCGTGATGTAGAGCTCGAAGCGCTCGGTGACCTCGGGGCGCGCATCGTTGGCGCGGGCCAGCGGCGAGATCTCGGTCGGGTGCTCCATGATGAAGGTGGGCTGCCAGAGCTTGTCTTCCACCGTCTCCTCGAAGTACAGCACCTGCAGGCTGGCCAGGCTGCGGGTGGAGAGCTTGTTCTTCTCCTCGCTCATGCCCAGCTTCTTGAGGGCGCTGATGAGCCAGTCGGCATCGTCCACATGGGCGCCCGCCTCGGTGTACTGGAAGATGGCCTCACGGATGGTCAGGCGTGCGAAAGGCTGGGCCAGATCGACCTCGCGGCCCTGGTAGCTGAGCTGCAGCGTGCCCACGGCCTTGAGGGCGGCGTCGCGCACGAGCTGTTCGGTGAAGCCCATCAAGTCCTGGTAGTTCCAGTAGGCTGCATAGAACTCCATCATCGTGAACTCGGGGTTGTGGCGCACCGAGATGCCTTCGTTGCGGAAGTTGCGGTTGATCTCGAACACGCGCTCGAAGCCGCCCACGAGCAGGCGCTTCAAATACAGCTCGGGCGCGATGCGCAGGTACATCTCCTGCTCCAGCGCGTTGTGGTGCGTCACGAAGGGCTTGGCGTTGGCACCTCCCGGAATGGGGTGGAGCATGGGCGTCTCGACCTCCAGGAAGCCGTGCTGCACCATGAAGTCGCGAATGCTGCTGACGGCCTTGCTGCGTGCCACGAAGCGCTTGCGAGCGTGCTCGTCCGTCATCAGGTCCACGTAGCGCTGGCGGTATTTCACTTCCTGGTCGTGGATGCCATGGAACTTGTCGGGCATGGGGCGCAGGCTCTTGGTCAGCAGGCGCAGGCTGGTCACCTTGACCGACAGCTCGCCAGTCTTGGTCTTCATGAGCGAGCCCTCGGCGCCGACGATGTCGCCCAGGTCCCAGTGCTTGAAAGCGGCGTACAGCTCTTCGCCCAGCGCGTCGCGCGTGATGTAGAGCTGCAGGCGGCCCGAGGCGTCCTGCACGGTGGCAAAACTCGCCTTGCCCATCACGCGCTTGAGCATCATGCGGCCCGCCACACTCACCTGCACAGGGGTGGCGTCCAGCGTCTCGGCCGCAGTCTCGCCGTGGGATTCGTGCAGCGCCACGGCCTGGTGGGCGGGCTTGAAATTGTTCGGGAATGCAACGCCCTTGCCCTGGGCCTGTGCCTCGCGCAGGGCGCGCAGCTTGTCGCGGCGCTCGGCGATGAGCTGGTTTTCGTCATGGGGGGCGGGGGCGTGGTTCTGTTCAGACATAGGTGCCGTGGCTACGGGGCAGGAAAAAGGGGGCTGTTGCCAGCCAAACGGTTGATTTTATGGGCTATCGGCGCTGTCCGGGGGCCGCGCGGTGTGCAGGCCCAGCACGGCCAGCACGGTGCGGGCAATGATCCGCAGGTCCAGCCACAGCGTGCGCGTGCGCACGTACTGCTGGGCATGGCGCAGCTTGGCGGGCAGGATCTGCTCCACATAGGTGCGCTCGGGGTCTTGGCTTCGGGCCAGCAGCGCGCTCTCGTCACGAAATTCGATGGAGGCCAGGTCGGTGATGCCGGGGCGCACGGACAGCACGGCCTGGCGCACATCGGCGGGGTATTGCGCCACGTAGCGCGGCACCTCGGGGCGGGGGCCGACCACGCTCATGTCGCCGCGCAGCACATTGATGAACTGCGGCAGCTCGTCCACTTTGGAGCGGCGCAGCCAGGCCCCGGCACGCGTGATGCGGGCATCTTCGCCCACGGTGATCTGCGGGCCCATGGCTTCGGCGCCGGTCTGCATGGTGCGGAACTTGTAGATATCGAACAACTGGCCGCTACGTCCCACGCGCTGCTGGCGGAAGAACACCGGCCCGGGCGAATCCAGCCGCACCCACAGCGCCACGGCCAGCAACAGCGGGCACAGCAGCAGCAGGGCGAGCAGGGCGAAAGCGATGTCGAACAGACGCTTGGCCATCAGCCCAGCACCTCCTGCAGCGCGTCGATCACCCGGTCCTGGTCGGCGTCCTGCATGGCGGTGAACAGCGGCAGGCTGAGCATGGACAGGTAGGCCGCGTCGGCCTGCGGAAATTGCTCGGGCGTGAGCCCATAGCGGTCGCGCCAGTAAGGGTGGCGGTGCAATGGCACGTAGTGCACGCTGGTGCCGATGCCCCGGTCCGACAGTGCCTGAATCAGTTCATCGCGGCCCAGGCGTGCGCCCGGTGCGAGGCGTACCACGTAGAGGTGCCAGGCATGCACGTCGCCCGCCGGGGCGGTGGCGGGCAGCACCAGGGGCAAGCGCGCCAGCTGCGCGTGGTAGCGCGCTGCCAGGTGTTGACGGTGATGCAGGAATTGCGGCAGGCGCTGCAACTGCACCAGGCCCAGCGCAGCGGCGGTGTCGGTTAGGTTGTACTTGAATCCCGGCGCCACCACCTCGTAGTACCAGGCGGGCGTCTTGGAGGTGAAGCGGTCGAAGGCGTCGCGGCTCATGCCGTGCAGGCGCATCACGCGCATGCGCTCGGCCAACTCGGGGTGGCGCGTCACGGCCATACCGCCCTCGCCGGTGGTGATGGTCTTGTTGGCGTAAAAGCTGAACACCGTCACGTCGGACGCCAGCTGACCCACCAGCGTTCCCTGCCAGGTGGTGGGCAGGGCGTGCGCAGCGTCTTCCACCACCTTCAGGCCATGGTCGCGGGCGATGGACAGGATGGCGCCCATATCGCAGGCCAGGCCGCCGTAGTGCACCGGCATGATGGCCTTGGTACGTGGGGTGATGGCTGCGCGGATTTTCTCGGGGTCGATGTTCAGCGTCACCGGGTCCACGTCCACCAGCACCGGGTCGGCCCCGAGGTAGCGCACCACCTCCACGGTGGCGGTGAAGGTCAGCGTGGGCGCGATCACCTCGTCGCCCGGGCCGATGCCGAGCGCTTCCAGCGCCAGGTGCAGGCCGGCGGTGGCGGAGTTGACGGCGATGCTCTGCAGCCCGTTGCCGCCCAGGTACTCGGTGAAGGCCTGCTCGAAGGCGCGGGCCTTCGGACCGGTGGTGACCCAGCCCGAGCGCAGGGCCTCGGTGACGGCAGCAATCTCGGCGTCGCCGATGTCGGGGCGGGCGAAGGGCAGAAACGGGGGAGCGGTGTCGGTCATGGTGCGTTGGGTGGAGCGCCGCGGCCGATGGCGTGGTATTCCAGCCCCAGTGCCTGCATATCGGCGGGTTCAAAGAGGTTGCGGCCGTCGAACACCACGGGCTGGCGCAGCGTGGCGGCCAGGTGGGCAAAGTCGGGGCTGCGGAATTCCTTCCATTCGGTCACGATGACGAGCGCGTCCGCACCTTCGAGTGCGGTGGTGGCCTGGTCCACCAGGTGCAGGCCGGGGCGCTCGCCCAGCACCCGGCGTGCCTGGGCCAGGGCCACCGGATCGTAGGCGGCGACTTCAGCGCCGCGTGCCAACAGCAGCTCGATGATGGTCAGGCTCGGGGCCTCGCGCATGTCGTCCGTGCCCGGTTTGAAGGCGAGTCCCCATACGGCAAAACGCCGGCCGTGAAGATCGGGCCCGAAGCGCGCCACGATCTTGTCCACCAGCACCTGCTTCTGGCGATCGTTCACGGCCTGCACGGCCTGCAGGATGCGCAGCCCCTGCCCGGCTTCCTGCGCCGCGTGCACCAGGGCCTTCACATCCTTGGGGAAGCACGAGCCGCCATAACCCGTGCCGGCATAGAGGAAGTGCGTGCCGATGCGCGGGTCGGTGCCCATGCCGGTGCGCACCTGCTCGATGTCGGCCCCCAGCTTCTCGGCCAGCAGGGCCAGTTCGTTCATGAAGCTGATGCGCGTGGCCAACATGGCGTTGGACGCGTACTTGGTGAATTCCGCGCTGCGGACGTCCATCAGGATGAAGCGGTCGCGGTTGCGCATGAAGGGCGCGTAGAGCTGGCGCATCAGTTGCGCGGCCTGCGCGTCATCGGCCCCCACCACGATGCGGTCCGGGCGCATGAAGTCCTGCACCGCCGATCCTTCCTTGAGGAATTCCGGGTTGGACACCACATCAACACGTGCCGACTGGCCGCGCGCGCGCAGGACGGCCGCCATGGCTTCGCGCACCTGGTCCGCCGTGCCCACCGGCACGGTGCTCTTGTTCACGATGAGCCGGTCGTCCAGCATACGCTCGGCGATGGCCATTGCTGCCGCGAGCACATGCTGGAGATCGGCCGATCCATCCTCGCCTGCGGGTGTCCCCACGGCGATGAACTGCACCCGGCCATGCGTGACGGCGCGGTCCACGTCGCTGGTGAACTCCAGCCGACCGCTGTGTGCGTTGCGCAGCACGATGTCGAGCAGCCCGGGTTCGTGGATGGGGAGCTGGCCGCTGTGGAGCATGTCGATACGGTCGGTATCGTGGTCCAGACAGACGACGTGGTTTCCCATCTCTGCCAGGCATGCGCCCGTGACCAGGCCCACGTATCCGGTTCCGACAACGGTGATTTTCATGTTGGAGACATCACAGGGGTTTGACCGCCCAGGTCAGGCGGTGGGTGCGCAGCGGGTGCAGCAGCAGCGACGCCGGGCCGATCAGTGGCGCTGGCAGCCGCCGTGCGACCGGCGGCGCGAGCGTCAGGCGCCGCGCATGCAACCGTGCTTCAGGGAACAGTGCCCGCAGTTCGTCTGCAGGCACCTTGCGCACATCGGGATTGTGCGGGTTGTTGACCACAAAGTCATAGACCAGCACGCCACCGCCCGGTGCCACCCAGCGCCACAGCGTGCGTGCAAACTGTTGCCGGTAGCCGGAGTCGAGCAGCGAGCTGAACACGGTAAAGGCCATCACGGCCTGCTGGCTGCCGTCGATGATCGGCGTGGCGCAGGCGTCACCTTGAACGATGTGTACGGATTCCGGGAGGACCGCTCGTGCCGCTGTGGTGCGTTCGGGCAGCAGCTCGATGCCTGTGAGCTGCCCGGGCGATGCGCCCAGGCGCAGCAGGTCCAGCAGGTTGCCGCCGCTGCCGCAGCCCACTTCGAGCAGGGGGCGTCCTGTCAGGCTGTCCCAGCCGTGCGCGCGCCACAGGGCAGCCATGGCACGCAGGCGCTCCTGCTGCGCCTGCAGGGCCGCCGCGTTGGCGTACAGGCTGTATCGCTGGGCGTCGGCACTGCCATCGCGGCGTGCGTAGCGGTCCTTGACGGCGTGGGTCTCGGGCGTGTTCATCGCGTGATTCTCGCGAAGCGCGACGATGGCGCACGCGCGCGCAGCACATCCCACAGGCCTTGCCAGGTGCCCCAGCCGTATCCAATGTGGAAAGCGGCGATCACGGCGGGCAGGCGCCAGAGTGTGTGCCGAGCCCCTGCGGCGCGTGCGGCGGCCAGGCTGGCCAGCAGGAGGTAGAGGCCGTAGAGTGCCAGGAGCGCAATGGCGGGCCAGGGCGTCCAGGGAAGCAGCACCGCAGACAGCACGAGTGCCGCGACAAACAGCGCCGGGACAAGCTGGCGCAGCGAACCCGGCTGGCCATGCTTGTGTACCACGAAGGGCCGCCAGTAGCCGTACTGCTGCTGCTGGGCGTAGAGGTGTCGCAGCGAGTCGCGCGGGTGGTAGACCGAGTGGATCGTTCCGCTCTGCCAGATGCGGCCGCCGCCCAGGCGCAGGCGCAGGTTGTGCTCGTCGTCTTGGTTGCGCACCAGCGCTTCGTCAAACAGTCCGAAGCGTGCGAACGCCTCGCGCCGCCAGCAGCCCAGGTACACGGTATCGACCGCGCCTTCGTAGGCCTGGTCGCGCGAGCGCGCGCCACCCACCACCCAGCGGCACTGGAAGGCCGCCGCGATGGCATCGCCCATGGAGCCGGTGCCTTGCGCGACCCAGGGGCCGCCCACGTTGTCGGCGCCGCTGCGCGCAAGCTGCTCAATGCAGCACGCCAGGTAGTCCGGCGCGAACACGGTGTGGATGTCGAGCCGGGCAACTACCTCGCCTCGCGCGCGAGCGATGCAGGCATTGAGCCCGGTGGAGACGATGCGGCCCGGGTTGTCCACCAGCACCAGCCGCCCGTCGCGTGCGCAGCGCTCCTGCAGGCGCTCGCGTGTGCCGTCGTCGCTCATGCCGTCGGCGATCAGCACCTCCATGTGCCAGCCGGCCGGGAGCTGCTGGCGCAGCACCGAGTCACAGAAGGCGTCGATGAAGGCGGCTTCGTTGCGGCA
>DMZZ01000169.1:0-4034 GCA_003484805.1 Comamonadaceae bacterium
GCGGCACCGTGGCGCCCATGGGCCTCAAAAAAGGCCTGCGCGCCCAGGCCATTGCGCTGCAGAACAAGCTGCCGCTGATCGCACTGGTCGAATCGGGCGGCGCCAACCTGATGTACCAGGCCGATATTTTTGTCGACGGCGGGCGCAGCTTTGCCAACCAGGCACGCCTGTCGGCGGCGGGCATTCCGCAGATTGCCGTGGTGCATGGCTCATCCACCGCAGGCGGTGCCTACCTGCCGGGCCTGTCGGACTACGTGGTGCTGGTCAAGAACCGCTCGAGCATTTACCTGGCCGGCCCGCCGTTGGTCAAGGCCGCCATTGGCGAAGACACCACCGATGACGAGCTGGGCGGCAGCGACCTGCATGCCAGCGTGACCGGTCTGGGCGAGTACCTGGCCGAGAACGATGCGCACGCCATCGCTCTGGCACGCGACCTGATGGACCACCTGCCCTGGGACGAGGCCGGTGGCCAGGACGCCAGTGTGCGCGCGCCGCTGTACGAAGCGGAAGAACTGCTGGGCATTGTCCCGGCCGAGGAGCGCGAGCCCTACGACGCCCGCGAAATCATTGCGCGCATCGTCGATGGATCGCATTTTCTGGAGTTCAAGGCAGCGTTTGACAGCGACACCGTCTGCGGCCATGCGCGCATCGACGGCCACCGCGTGGGCCTCATCGCCAACAACGGCCCCATCCAGCCCACGGGCTCGGTCAAGGCGGCGCAGTTCATCCAGCTGTGCGACCAGAGCGGCACGCCGCTGGTCTTTTTGCAGAACACCACGGGCTACATGGTGGGCACGGCAGCCGAGCGCGCCGGCGCCATCAAACACGGCAGCAAGATGATCCAGGCCGTGGCCAATGCGCGCGTGCCCAAGTTCACCATTGTGGTGGGTGGCTCGTTCGGCGCTGGCAACTACGGCATGTGCGGGCGCGGCTTCGACCCTGACTTCATCTTCAGCTGGCCCAGCGCACGGACTGCCGTGATGGGCGGCGCCCAGGCCGCCATGGTCATGGAGATGATCAGCCGCGGCAAGCTGGAGCGCGCTGGCGTGCCGCTGGGCGAGCAGGCCGAGGCCGGCATCCAGGCCATGAGCGAGCAGCTCAAGCGCAGGCTTGATGCCGAATCCGACGTGCTGTTCGGCACCGCCCGCCTGTGGGACGACGGAATCATCGACCCGCGCCAGACGCGCAGTGTGCTCGCCCAATGCCTGGCCATGGCCCGCGATGCGCGCGCGCGCGTGCTGCACACCAACACCTTCGGCGTGGCGCGCCTGTAAGCGCCGCCACCCACTCTCATTCACCCGGAGCACACACCATGCAATTCACCCCCGAGCACGAGCAGATCAGCGACACGGTGCGCAAATTCGTTGCCAACGAGATCAACCCCAACACCCGCGAATGGGAAAAGGCCGGCATCTTCCCTGCCCACGAACTTTTCAAGAAGATGGGCGACCTGGGCCTGCTGGGCATCAAGTACCCCACCGAATTTGGCGGCATGGGGCTGGACTTCAGCTACTCCATGGTCATGGCCGAGGCGCTGGGCGACTGCAACGTCGGCGGCGTGCCCATGGCGATTGGCGTGCAGACGGACATGTGCACCCCGGCGCTGGCGCGCTTTGGCAGTGACGAACTGCGCCAAGAGTACCTCGCACCTTCCATCGCGGGCGACATGGTGGGCTGCATCGGTGTGAGCGAGGTCACGGGCGGCTCGGACGTGGCCGCGCTCAAGACCACCGCGCGCAAGGACGGCGGCGACTACGTCATCAACGGCTCGAAGATGTGGATCACCAACGGCATGCAGGCCGACTGGTGCTGCCTGCTGGCCAACACCAGCGACGGCCCGGTGCACGCGAACAAGTCGCTCATCATGGTGCCGCTCGACGCCCCCGGCGTGACACGCCAGAAGATCGACAAGATCGGCATGCTGTCGAGCGACACGGCGCAGCTGTTTTTTGACGACGTGCGCGTGCCCCAGCGCAACCTGATCGGCCAGGAAGGTGCGGGCTTCATGTTCCAGATGCTGCAGTTCCAGGAAGAGCGCCTGTACGGCGCGGCCGGCAGCCTGCGCTCGCTCGACAACCTGATCGACCAGACGATTGAATACACCCGCAGCAGGCAGACCTTCGGCCAGCCCATCCTGAACAACCAGGTGGTGCACTTCCGCCTGGCCGAGCTGCGCACCGAGGTCGAAGCCCTGCGCGCCCTCACCTACCGTGCCGTGGAGTCGTACGTGAGCGGCAAAGACGTGACCAAGCTCGCCTCCATGGCCAAGCTCAAGGCCGGGCGCCTGTCGCGCGAAGTGGCCGACGCCTGCCTGCAATACTGGGGCGGCATGGGCTTCACGGCGGACAACCCCATCAGCCAGGCCTACCGCGACAGCCGCCTGATCTCGATTGGCGGCGGGGCCGACGAAATCATGCTCGGCATCATCTGCAAGCTGGAGGGCACGCTGCCTGGGAAGAAGAAATGAACACCCCTCTTGAGCGGCGGCACCCCCTCTCCCCCAACCCCTCCCCCGCGAGGGGGGAGGGGAGGTATCGCCCCCTCTCCCGCCAGGGGGAGAGGGGCGGGGGGAGAGGGGGATGCTCGCGGCGCCCGCATTGGAGCGTGCTGGCGGCCTGTGCGCGGGAGCCCTGGCCTGGGGCGTGCTCCTTCATGCGCTGCGTGCAGGACAAGGCGCAATGGATCAACCCATCAACAAAAGCAAAAATGCTATGATTTTTATAGCTATTAGCGCTGTGAATACGGGCCCCGTGCTCGAAATAACTCTCAATCGCCCCGAAGTGCGCAATGCCATGTCACTGGCCATGGTGGGCGAACTGCGCCAGGCGCTCGCGCAGGCCGAAAGCACTATCGGCACCCCGCAAGCCACCCGCGTGGTGGTGCTGCGCGGCGCGGGCAGGCATTTCTGCGCCGGGGGCGACCTCAAGGACATGGCCATGGCCCGCATGCGCGCCATGGAGGCCCCGGCGGACACCGACCCCATCGCCGAGGTCAACGCTGCCTTTGGCCGCATGTGTGCCGCCTTTGCGGACACGCCGCTGGCCGTGGTGGCGGTGCTGGAGGGCACGGTGATGGGCGGCGGCCTGGGCCTGGCCTGCGTGGCCGACGTGGCCATCGCCACCGAGACGGCGAGCTTTCGCCTGCCCGAAACCTCGCTGGGCGTGGTGCCCGCGCAGATCGCGCCCTTCCTGGTCGAGCGCCTGGGCTACTCGCAGGCCAAGCGCCTGGCGGTGACCGGCGGCAAGCTGAATGCAGCGCAGGCGCTCAGCATCGGCCTGGTGCACCAGCAGGTGGCCACTGCCGAGGTGGACGCCGCGCTGCAGGCCGTGCTGGCCGACATCCTGGCCTGCGCCCCTGGCGCCCTGGCCGCCACCAAGACGCTGATGGCCAAGGCACGCTGGAACGCCTCCGCCGCGCTGGTGGATGAGGCCGCCGCCATCTTCTCGCGCGCCGCCCAGGGCCCCGAGGGCCAGGAGGGCACGGGCGCATTCCTGCAGAAACGCAAACCGAACTGGGTTCCCGCATGAGTTTTTCCAAAATACTGATCGCCAATCGCGGAGACCAGCCGCACTACGGCGCAGCGGCGAAGCCAAATCGCGTGGTGCGCGCAGCGCACGCAGGCGATTTCTCCGCGAAAGGGGCACGGCATGTTTAAGAAAATCCTGATCGCCAATCGCGGAGAAATCGCCTGCCGCGTGATCCGCACCGCCCGCGCACTGGGCTACCGCACGGTGGCGGTGTACAGCGACGCCGACCGCGATGCCCCCCATGTGGCGCTGGCCGACGAGGCCGTGCATATCGGCCCTGCACCGGCGGCCGAGTCCTACCTGAAGTTCGACGCCATCCTCGGCGCCTGCAAGGCCACGGGCGCAGATGCACTGCACCCCGGCTACGGCTTCCTCAGCGAGAACGCTGCCTTTGCCCAGGCCTGCGAGGATGCGGGCGTGGTCTTCATCGGCACGCCCGCCAGTGCCATCACCGCCATGGGCGACAAGGCCCTGGCCAAGCAGCGCATGATCGAGGCCGGCGTGCCC
>DMZZ01000041.1:0-569 GCA_003484805.1 Comamonadaceae bacterium
GCCCATGACCATGTGCGAGAACTCCACCACGCGCAGACCGGTCAGGGGCAGAGGGCCGGGTGCCGACGGCACCGCAGAGGGGGCGGCTGGAGGGAAGGGAGCGGTCGCAGTCATGGAGGCAGGCTCGTGCAGGCAGTGGAAACAGGCAGCGGCAGACCAAAGGCCGATTGGCCCAGGGCGTGCGGATGATGCCAGAGCAATCCGTGGCGATGTTGCAACACTTTGCAGCATTCCGCCATTTTTGTCAGATCCGGGCACTACTGGTATGCGTTTGGAGCTATTAAACTTGTAGCAAAACCGGTTCAGCGCTATAGTCCGTCACGCGCGCCCCTGGCGCCGGGCCTCTGTGGCCGAACCACCGCACCATTCCCAATGCGCAAGGAGAAGCTTGATGAGCTCCAAAGATAACGCCGCCATCCACCAGTTGTTCGAGAGGCTTGAGTGCCGGTATGCCCTGCGTGTGCTCTGGGCGCTGCGCGATGGCCATCCACAAACCTTCCGGCTGCTGCAGGACAGCGTGGGCGGCATCACCCCCAACACGCTGAACACCCGCATCAAGGAACTGCGCG
>DMZZ01000041.1:709-8181 GCA_003484805.1 Comamonadaceae bacterium
AGGAAAACCGCCATGGCATTCACCACCACTGCATCCGGCCTGCAATACGAAGACACCACCGTGGGCGACGGCGCCGAGGCCGCCAAGGGCCAGCAGGTCGCCGTGCACTACACCGGCTGGCTGTACAACGACGGCGTCCAGGGTGCCAAGTTCGATTCCAGCCGCGACCGCAACGACCCGTTCATCTTCGGCCTGGGCGCCGGCATGGTCATCAAGGGCTGGGATGAAGGTGTGCAGGGCATGAAGGTGGGCGGCCAGCGCACGCTCATCATTCCGGCCGCCCTGGGCTACGGCGCACGCGGTGCGGGCGGCGTGATTCCGCCCAACGCCACGCTGAAGTTTGATGTCGAACTGCTGAACATCGGGCGCTGAACGCGCTACCTCCTACGTGCGCTACATCTCCAGGCGCACGGGAGGCCGCGGCGGTGCAGGCCGGGTCACCCAGCTCACCAGCAGGGCCGACAGCAGCCCGGCCGGCACCCCGAACACCCCGGCAGAGATGGGCTGAATACCGAACCACAGGTGCCCATCGGCCAGCAGCCAGTGCGGCAGCGCGGCGCGCACCCCGGACACATGCGAGAGCATGTAGTACGCCGCCAGGCCCAGGCCACACAGCATGCCGGCCACCGCGCCCTGGCGCGTGGTGCCGCGCCAGAAAATGCCCAGCACCATCACCGGCACAAACGCCGAAGCCGCCAGCGAAAACGATGCTGTCACCAGCGGCAAAATATCCGAGGGCTTGAGCGCCGCCACGAACGCTGCCGCCAGCGCCACGGCCAGCAGGGTGAACTTGGTCAGGATCACGCGCTGCTCGGGCGAGGCATTGCGCGGCTTGCTCTGAAAATACAGGTCGCGCACCAGCGCGTTGCTGATGGTCAGCAGCAATCCGTCGGCCGTGGACAGTGCCGCCGCCAGCCCGCCTGCGGCCACCAGGCCCGACACCACATAGGGCAAACCGCCCAGCTCGGGGGTGGCCAGCATGATGAGGTCTGCCCCGAGGTGGATTTCACCAAACTGCACAATGCCGTCGCCATTCATGTCTTCAATCGACAGCAGCGAGGCATCGACCCGCGCCCACTGCGCCATCCAGTTCGGCAAGGCGTCGAAATGGCTGCCGACCAGGTTGTTCATGACCTCGAACTTGACCAGCATCGCAAGGGCCGGCGCGCTGAGGTACAGCAGCGCAATGAAGAACAGCGACCACGCCACCGAAGCGCGCGCCCCGGCCACCGTGGGGGAGGTGTAGTAGCGCGTGAGCAGGTGCGGAAGGCCTGCGGTGCCCACCATCAGGCAGAACATCAGCGCCAGAAAGTTGCGCCGCGACTCGGTGTACATCACCTGCTCTTCCGGCGTGCCGTCGGGGTATCCCGCAAAAGCCTGGCTGTGCTGCGGCAGGCCCCCCAGGGGTTGCGCCCGCTCGTAATTTTCACGCATCAGGCGGGTCCAGCGCTCGCGCGCCGCCTCGGTATCGCGCGGCAGACCCGCCAGTTCGCGGCTGGCCGCGACGATCAGGCCCACATCGGCGTTCTGGGCGCGCAGACGGCGGACCTTGTCCTGGATCGCCATGCGCTCGTCCTCCAGCGCCACCTCGACATTTTGCAGGCGGGCCTCGTAGTCACGCGCACGCTCCAGGTAGGCCGCCACCACCTGGTATTCGGCCGGCGAGGCCAGCAGCTGCGCCTCCAGATCGGCAATCTTGGCGATCTGCTTGCCGTACATCAGCGGCGCCACCGGATTGCCCAGTTGCTTGTAGGCCAGCCACGAGACCGGAATCAGGAAGGCCAGCAGCAACACCACGTACTGGGCCACCTGCGTCCAGGTGATGGCGCGCATGCCACCCAGAAACGAGCACAGCAACACACCGCCCAGGCCCAGCATGATGCCGACCTCGAACTGCACGCCGGTCAGGCGAGAGGCGATCAGGCCCACCCCGTAAATCTGTGCCACCACATAGGTGAACGAGCACACCACGGCCGCCAGTGCGGCAATGATGCGCGGCCAGCGCCCGCCAAAGCGCACATGGAAGAAATCGGGCACGGTGTACAGGCCCATCGCGCGCAGGTGCGGCGCCACCAGAATGGCCACCAGGCAGAAGCCCCCTGTCCACCCCAGCAGGTAGGCCAGACCACCGGCATTCCCCGGCGTGCCCGAGAAGCCTTGCAGATACAGCGCACCCGACAGACTGATGAACGAGGCCGCGCTCATCCAGTCGGCGGCAGCGGCCATGCCGTTGTACATGGGCGGAATGCGCCGTCCCGCGACGTAGTATTCCTCGGCATCGGTGGTGCGGCCATACACCCCGATGCCTGCATACACCATGACCGAGAGGAACAGGAAGATCGGTCCGATCCAGTGGCGCGACAGGCCCTGCGCCTCGGCCCAGGTCATCAGCGCCAGGAAGCCCAGCAGACCGGCCACATACAGCGCCAGAATGCGGTGCAAGCGCCACAGATAGGCCCGCTCCTGCGCTGCCTCGCTGCGCTCAGCCATGGGAGCGGTGGGTGGGAGCCGGCGAGGATGCAGTCGCGCCGCCAGCGCCGTCGCTGCGCTGCGCGTCCTGCTTTTCAAAGCGGTTCATGGCCCAGCCATACGCCACGACGATGGCGATGAACACCAGCACCCCGCCCTGCGCGGCCACCCAGTAGCCCAGCGGCCACCAGCCCACCACGAAAGCCTGGAGGTCGCGGGCAAAGTACATGGCCACAAACGACACCAGCGCCCACAGCAACAGCAGCCCGGCCTTGAGCCAGAGGTGCCGCACATCGTGCAGGTCCGGCGGAAACAGGTGGGCCTGCTCCTGACCCGGGTCTTGCTGCAGTGGCTGCATGGTGGGCGGGGGTCGGTGCATGTCAGCCTTTCATGCCGTCCCGGTTTCCATGGCGCCGCATGAAACTGGCGCCACCCAAAAGCCAGGGCTCCCGCGCAAGGGCCGCCCCGCCGCGCCGGGAGCGTCCCCCTGCCCGCAGCGCGCAGCGCTGCGAGAGCGGGGGGAAGGCGCCGTAGGCGACTCAGGGGGNNGCAATCACGCTGTCGGGGTTGAGCGAGATGGACGTGATGCCCTCGCGCGCCAGCCACTGGGCAAAGTCGGGGTGGTCGCTGGGGCCCTGGCCGCAGATGCCGATGTACTTGCCCTGCGCCAGGCAGGCCTTGATGGCCATGTGGATCAGCGCCTCGACGGCCGGATCGCGCTCGTCAAAGTCCTGCGCCAGCAGCTCCAGGCCCGAGTCGCGGTCCAGCCCCAGCGTGAGCTGGGTCAGGTCGTTCGAGCCGATGGAGAAGCCATCGAAGAACGCAAGGAACTGCTCGGCCAGGATGGCGTTGCTCGGGATCTCGCACATCATGATGAGCCTGAGCTCGTTATCGCCGCGCTGGAGGCCATGCTGCGCCAGCAGCTGCGTGACGCGCTCGGCCTGGCGCAGCGTGCGCACAAAGGGCACCATCACCTGCACGTTGGTCAGGCCCATGTCGTTGCGCACGCGCTTGAGGGCCTCGCATTCCATGGCAAAGGCTTCACCAAACTCTTCGCTCACATAGCGCGCCGCGCCCCGGAAGCCCAGCATGGGGTTCTCTTCCTCGGGCTCGTAGCGGCTGCCGCCGATGAGCTTGCGGTATTCGTTGCTCTTGAAGTCCGACAGACGCACGATGACCGGCTTGGGCCAGAAGGCCGCCGCGATGGTGGCCACGCCCTCGGCCACCTTGTCCACATAGAAGGCACGCGGGCTGGCATGGCCACGCGCCACCGATTCCACGGCCTTCTTCAGGTCGGCATCGATCTGCGGGTAGTCCAGGATGGCCTTGGGGTGCACGCCGATGTTGTTGTTGATGATGAATTCGAGCCGCGCCAGGCCCACGCCCTCGTTGGGCAGCTGGCAGAAGTCGAAGGCCAGTTGCGGGTTGCCCACATTCATCATGATCTTGGTCTTGATGGGGGGCATGGCGCCGCGCTGCACTTCAGTGACCTCGGTTTCCAGCAGGCCGTCGTAGATGTGGCCGGTGTCGCCCTCGGCACAGCTCACGGTCACCAGGGTGCCGTCCAGCAGCTTCTCGGTGGCATTGCCGCAGCCCACCACCGCCGGAATGCCCAGCTCGCGCGCAATGATGGCGGCGTGGCAGGTGCGGCCACCCCGGTTGGTGACGATGGCGCTGGCGCGCTTCATCACGGGCTCCCAGTTCGGGTCGGTCATGTCGGTGACGAGCACGTCACCGGGCTGCACCTTGTCCATCTCGCTGATGTTGTGCACCAGGCGCACCGGGCCGGTGCCGATCTTCTGGCCAATGGCGCGGCCCTCGGCCAACACGGTGCCGGTGCCCTTGAGCTTGTAGCGCAGCTCGGCCTGGCCCTGGACCTGGCTCTTCACCGTTTCGGGGCGCGCCTGCAGGATGTAGAGCAGGCCGTCTTCGCCGTCCTTGCCCCACTCGATGTCCATGGGGCGGCCGTAGTGCTGCTCGATCACCAGCGCGTAATGGGCGAGCTGCTGCACCTCGGCATCGGTGAGCGAGTAGCGGTTGCGCAGCTCGGCCGGCACATCCACCGTCTTGACGAGCTTGCCCGTCTGCGCCTTCTCTTCGGGCGAAGAGAACACCATCTCGATCAGCTTGCTGCCCAGGTTGCGGCGAATCACGGCCTGCTTGCCGGCCTTGAGCATGGGCTTGTGCACATAGAACTCGTCGGGGTTCACGGCGCCCTGCACCACCGTCTCGCCCAGGCCGTAGCTGCTGGTGATGAACACCACGTCTTCAAAGCCGCTTTCGGTGTCGATGGTGAACATCACACCGGCAGCGCCCAGATCGGAGCGCACCATGCGCTGCACACCGGCCGACAGGGCCACCACATCGTGCGCGAAGCCCTTGTGCACGCGGTAGCTGATGGCACGGTCGTTGTAGAGCGAGGCAAACACCTCCTTCATCTTGTGCAGCACCTCTTCGATGCCGTGCACGTTCAAAAAGGTTTCCTGCTGGCCGGCAAACGAAGCGTCAGGCAGGTCTTCGGCCGTGGCGGACGACCGCACGGCGAAGCTGGCGTGCGGGTTGCCAGCGGACAAGCGCGCGAACTCGTCGCGGATGGCCTGCTCCAGATCGGCCGGGAAAGGCTGGGCCTCGACCATGGTGCGGATTTCGGCGCCCACCTGGGCGAGCGCGCGCACGTCCTCGGTGTCGAGGGCCGCGAGCTTCTGGCTGATGCGGTCGGCCAGGCCGTCGTAGGCCAGGAATTCGCGGAAGGCATGGGCCGTGGTGGCGAAGCCCGTGGGCACACGCACGCCTTCGGGCAGTTGGGAGATCATCTCGCCGAGACTGGCGTTTTTACCGCCGACCGACTCGACGTCGGTCATTCTCAGTTTTTCAAACGGAACGACCAGGGCGGTCGCGTTGAACAGTGCAGACATGGGAAAGCTCCAGAAGTTGAAACCGGGACTGCGCCCATGCCCTGGAGGAGCAGTGGGCGAGCAACCAGGCGCGGGACTCGGCTTTGTTGTTGTGCTTGTGGGCCGACAGCGCGCATGGTGAGAATTTGGATAATGGGCGCAATTGTAGGCCCGCGCTTCTGGCAGCGGGCTGACGTATTCCATAAGGCCCCGCATGCACACACGCACCGTGTTTTTTGTCTCCGACGGCACCGGCATCACCGCCGAAACCTTCGGCAACGCCATCCTGGCGCAATTCGAGATCGTGCCCCGGCACGTGCGCCTGCCCTTCATCGACACCGTGGACAAGGCGCACCAGGCCGTGCGCCAGATCAACCACACGGCCGAGCTGGAGGGGCGCAAGTGCATCGTCTTCACCACCCTGGTGAACATGGAGGTGCTCAAGGTCATCCAGGAAGGCTGCAAGGGCATGCTGCTGGACATGTTCGGCACCTTCGTGCACCCGCTGGAGGTGGAGCTGGGCATCAAGTCGCACCACCGCGTGGGGCGCTTCTCGGACATCAGCAAAAGCAAGGAATACCACGACCGCATCGAAGCCATCAACTTCAGCCTGGCACACGACGACGGCCAGACCCACCACGACCTCGAAGGTGCCGACGTGATCCTGGTGGGCGTGAGCCGCAGCGGCAAGACCCCCACCAGCCTCTACCTGGCCATGCAGCACGGCCTGAAGGCGGCCAACTACCCGCTGATCCCCGAAGACTTCGACCGACGCCAACTGCCGCCCGCACTGGTGCCACACCGCAAGAAGATCTTCGGCCTGACCATCAGCCCCGAGCGCCTGTCCGAAATCCGCAGCGAACGCCGCCCCGACTCCCGCTACGCCAGCCTGCAGAACTGCCGCCACGAAGTGGCCGAGGCCGAGGCCATGATGCGCCGCGCAGGCATCCGCTGGCTGTCGTCCACCACCAAGTCCATCGAGGAAATCGCCACGACCATCCTGCAGGAGATCCGGCCGGAGCGGCTGGTGTATTGAGGGTGGTAGATGGATGGGACTGGGCTCGATGTGCGCCTGTGGCGTGCCAAAACCATTTTTGAATGAAAATGGTCTCCAAGGCATAACCAATAAGCGCTGACAGCTATCTATTCAATAGCCAATTGACGATCGCTTTGCTGTCTCTGATGCATGCGGAGCACCCCGGACGAAGGGGCAGATGCGGCACAAAATCGGTTGTGGGTGCTGGTTTCGACCCGAAGTGATGCTCGGGCCAACCTCAATGTCGGTTGTACAGCGGAAGCAGTCGTTCATTGCACCTACTGAGTCGTATATCCGGCATCTGTTGTGGACTCTGTGGTGGTCCGCGCCGACATGGAATCTGCGTCACCGCGTCGCCAGACGTTACAAGCGGCAGGCAAGCTGCCGGAAGAGTTATCGGCGTAGTGCGGTGTGGGAGGAACCCGATTGGCACACACATCACACCGCAGCGCTTTCCGAAACGCCCGCCGCTTCAAAGCTGGCCATCTCGCGCAGGATGGCGCAGGCCGATGGCAGCAGCGGCCAGGCCAGCGCGGCGCCGGAGCCTTCGCCCAGGCGCAGGTCGAGTTGAAGCAGCGGCTCGGCCTGCATTTGCGCGAGCATGAGCTGGTGGCCGCGCTCGCCCGAGCGGTGGGCGAACACGCAGCGTTGCAGCACATGGGGTTGCAGGCGGCTGGCGACGAGCACGGCGGCACTGGTGATGAAACCGTCCACCAGAATCACGCGGCGCTCTTGCGCGGCCTGCAGCACGGCGCCGACCATGGTGGCCACCTCGTAGCCGCCCAGCGCGGCCAGGGCTTCGAGCGGCGTGGTGGCGGCGGCGTTGGCGTCCAGCGCCTGCTGCAGCACGGCGCGCTTGCGCGCTATGCCTGCGGCGTCCAGCCCGGTGCCCGCGCCCGTGCAATCGGCGATGGGCAGGCCGCACAGGCGCGCCAGCAGCAGCGAGGCCACCGAGGTGTTGCCGATGCCCATTTCACCCAGCAACAGCACGTTGCCAGGCAGGTCACGCACCAGCGCCATGCCGTGGCTGATGGCCTTGGCGCACTGTTCGGCGCTCATGGCCGGGCCGGTGC
>DMZZ01000025.1:0-697 GCA_003484805.1 Comamonadaceae bacterium
TTCGAGCAGCGGCTCGGCCCAGGGCGTGCTGCGCAGCAGTGTGGCCAGAGTGGCGGCCCAGCCGGGGTCGCCCTGGAACTTGAATTGCGCCAGCAGGTCGGCCCAGGGGTAGCCATAGTCCACCGCCGCCACGCAGGCCTCCAGCGCCGGGGGATGGCGCAGACATGCGCCGCAGCGCCGTGTGCCGGACGCGAGGGGCAAGGCGCAGGTTTCGCAGCGGGTGCGGGGCTGGGCGAAGCGGGCTGCGCAGGCATCGCACACCCGCTGCGCGGGCCAGGCGCGACAGACCGCGCACTGGCTCGGCAGGCGAGCCGCCAATGCGTGCAGGCGCGTGGATATCCCTGTGGCAATCGGGCCCAACATGATGGTGTCCAATATAGGCGCTTTCCATTCGTTTCCCCACACCATGCCGTCAGAGCGCCCTCCCACGATCGATCCCGTTGCCGCCAACCGCTGGCATGCCGCCGCTCCTGCCCATTCGCCCTGGCTGCACGAGGAAGTGGCGCGGCGCATGGAGGCACGTCTGCAATGGATTCGCGAGGCGCCGGCCGCCTGGTGCCACTGGGATGCCGTGCGCGGCGGTCTGCAGGGCCATGCGCTGGTGCGCCAGCGGTACCCGGACGCCGTTTGCCACGTGGTCGAAACCTCGGCGCCGATGCAGCCCCATGCGGCCAGCGCGCTGACAGCCCCCTGGTGG
>DMZZ01000025.1:789-3555 GCA_003484805.1 Comamonadaceae bacterium
GCCGTTTACGCTGCGCTGGGCTGGCCCGCCCCAGGCCATGCATTCACCGACATGCACGATTGGGGTGACATGCTGATCGAGGCGGGTTTTGCCGAACCGGTGATGGACATGGAACGCATCACGCTGACCTTCCCCACGGCCGAACGCCTGCTGCAGGAGTTGCGTGAACTGGGGGCCAACCTGCATCCGCAGCGTTTTCCTGCGCTGCGCGGGCGGGGCTGGCATGGGAGGCTGTTACAAGCGCTCACCGAGCATCTGGCCGATCCCGCGCAGGATGGACACCTGACGCTGACCTTCGAGATTGTGTATGGCCATGCGTTCAAACCCGCGCGCCGGGTTCCGGTGGCCGAGCACAGCGCCGTTTCGCTGCAGGACATGCGTGCCATGTTGCGTGGAGCGGGACGCAAAGGCGCATCATCTTAGAGCAAATCATGGCTCTTTTGTCAATGACGTGTCGCAAATCGGGGGATGAGTGTCGAATGATTTGCATCGTTCCCTGATTTAAAACAAGCCGCGCTACAATCGCCCCGAATGCCAGCAGGGGGGACTTGTGGGAGGCGCCGTCAACAGGCGCGGCAATGCAGGGAAAAGCGGCTTCCGATCAACGGGAGGTGGCGTGCCCGGCATGACATGGGCCGGGATGCCCGGACACACACGAACACCTGTTGGGTCACGCCATCCCGGCGCGGACCGCTGAACGCTTGCCGTCTGTTTTCTGCGCTGGTGGTGCGATGTGTTCCAGAGGCCTGGTCCTGCGCCGTCGGGGCAAGTGGTTTCGATTTATGAGGCTGAAACAAGTGAGAACCATGAAGAGCATTCCCCGCAAGCTGGCCTCTGTCCTGTGGTTGGCGGGTGCCTGGATAGGGAGCGTGGCCCATGCCGTGTCCGACCTGCCGGGCGGCCCTGCCGTCAACCAGCTGAATCTCCATCCGCCAGCCACCCGCATCGCCGAGGAGCAGCACTTTCTGCACTGGATGATGCTCATCATCTGCACAGTCATCTTTGTGGCGGTGTTTGCGGTGATGTTCTATTCCATCTGGAAGCACCGCCGTTCCCAGGGGGCCAAGTCCGCCAACTTCCACGAATCGGTCACGGTGGAGGTGGTCTGGACGGTGATTCCCTTCCTCATCGTGATCGGCATGGCATTGCCGGCCACCAAGGTGCTGGTGGCCCAGAAAGACACCACCAACGCTGACCTCACCATCAAGACCACGGGCTACCAGTGGAAGTGGGGTTACGACTACCTCAAGGGCGAAGGCGAGGGTCTGTCCTATATCTCGACGATCGACAGCAGCCACCGCGCCATGTCCAACAGCGGCAATGTGGCCAACGCTCCGAACGATTATTTGCTGAAGGTGGACAACCCGCTGGTCGTGCCTGTGGGGAAAAAAATCCGCATCATCACCACCGCCAACGACGTGATCCATGCCTTCATGGTGCCGGCCTTCGGCATCAAGCAGGACGCCATCCCCGGCTTCGTGCGCGACACCTGGTTCCGCGCCGAAAAGGTGGGCGACTACTACGGCCAGTGCGCCGAGCTGTGCGGCAAGGAGCATGCCTACATGCCCATCCATGTGAAGGTGCTGTCGGCCCCGGATTACAGCCTGTGGGTCGAAGCCGAGATGAAGAAGGCCGCCGCCAAGCTGGATGATCCGGCCAAGGTCTGGGCGCTCGACGACATCATGAAGCGTGGCGAGAAGGTCTATGCCGCCAACTGCGCCGCCTGCCACCAGGCCAGCGGCAAGGGAGCGGGCCCGATCAAGCCGCTCGACGGATCGGCCATCGTGAAGGATGCCGACCATGCCAAGCAGATCCAGGTGCTGCTGCAGGGTGCGGCCAATGGTGCCATGCCGGCCTGGAAGCAGCTCAGCGACACCGACCTGGCCGCCGTGGTCAGCTACACCAAGAACGCCTGGTCGAACAAGACCGGTCAACTGGTTCAGCCGTCTGAAATCGTGGCACAGCGCGCCAAGTAAAAGAGCATTGAGGAATCCAACATGAGCGCAGTTCTCGATCACCCCGCGCACGCGGGCGGCCACGCCCACGACGCACACGACCACCACCATGGCCCCAGCGGCTGGCGCCGCTGGC
This sequence comes from Comamonadaceae bacterium, assembly GCA_003484805.1. Lineage (GTDB taxonomy): Bacteria > Pseudomonadota > Gammaproteobacteria > Burkholderiales > Burkholderiaceae_C > Simplicispira. The sequence goes on from DMZZ01000025.1 coordinate 2,881, forward strand.
TGTTTGCCACCAACCACAAGGACATCGGCACGCTGTACCTGCTGTTCTCGTTCACCATGCTGATGGTGGGCGGCGTGCTGGCGCTGCTGATCCGGGCCGAGCTGTTCCAGCCCGGCCTGCAGCTCGTCAACCCCGAGCTGTTCAACCAGCTCACCACCATGCACGGCCTGATCATGGTGTTCGGTGCCATCATGCCGGCCTTCGTGGGCTTTGCGAACTGGATGATCCCGCTGCAGATCGGCGCCTCCGACATGGCGTTCGCGCGCATGAACAACTTCAGCTTCTGGCTGATGATCCCGGCCGCGCTGCTGCTGGTGGGCTCGTTCTTCATGCCCGGCGGTGCACCCGCCGCCGGCTGGACGCTGTACGCACCGCTGACGCTGCAGATGGGCCCGTCGATGGATGCCGGCATTTTTGCCATGCACATCCTCGGTGCTTCGTCGATCATGGGCTCGATCAACATCATCGTGACCATCCTGAACATGCGCGCACCCGGCATGACGCTGATGAAGATGCCCATGTTCGCCTGGACCTGGCTCATCACCGCCTACCTGCTGATCGCCGTGATGCCCGTGCTGGCCGGTGCCATCACCATGACGTTGACCGACCGCCACTTCGGCACCAGCTTCTTCAACCCCGCCGGTGGCGGGGACCCGGTGATGTACCAGCACATCT
>DMZZ01000144.1:0-901 GCA_003484805.1 Comamonadaceae bacterium
TGCACGGCGTCGGTCACCTGTTTCCAGGCGGCGATTTGCCCGGGGGTGTGGATGCCGGGGGTGTTGGTGTAACCCTGGGCGGTTTCGGAGATCTGTGTGGCCTCCGCAATGATCAGGCCCACGCTGGCGCGCTGGCGGTAGTACTCCACCACCATGTCGGTGGGCTCCAGCGCGTCGTTGGCGCGGCTGCGGGTCAGCGGCGCCATGGCCATGCGGTTGGCGAGTTCGGTCTTGCCCAGCTTGATCGGCTGGAACAGGATGTCGGTGATGAAGGCTTCGTTCTGGGTACCCATGGGGGCTTACTCCTTGGTGGTGGCGGGAATGCCCGCCGCAGGCGCGGCGGGCTGGAAAAGGTGGTCGAGCACCAGGGCCATGCTCTCGTGCAGCGGCGTGGTGGATTTTTCGAGCTTCATGCGCAGCAGGGCGCCTTCCCAGGTGTCCCAGGCCAGGGCTGAGAGCACGGGGGCGGGCAGGTCCGCACGGATTTCACCGGCCGACTGGGCGCGGGCGATCATTCCGGCCAGGCGTTCACGCCAGGCCAGCTGGGCGGCCAGCAGGCTGGTACGGCAGGCGTCGCTGGCCAGCGCCATCTCGGCGGCGAAGTTGCCCACCAGGCAGCCGGACTGCAGTTCCCTGCGCTCGTGGTACGCAATCATCTGCGCGAAGACGTACCGGATGGCGCCCATGGGCTGCGCCGGCGCGGCAGCCATCATGGCCTCCCAGGAGTGCTGCAGGTGCTCTGCGTACTGCCCGATGATGGCCACGGCAAACACTTCCTTGCTCTCGAAGTGGTTGTAGAACGAGCCCTTGGGCACGCCTGCATGGTCGGTGATCTGCTGGATGCCCGTGGCGTTGTAGCCCTGGCGCGAGAACAGCTCGCGGCCGGCCTGGGTCAGGCGGT
>DMZZ01000144.1:1042-1542 GCA_003484805.1 Comamonadaceae bacterium
AACAAGAAAGACCACAATCAAAGTAGGCCTAATGGTTTCACGGGGGTCGTCCCCGTGAAACCTGATTGAAATCACCATGAAAAAGAACCTGCTGGCTGTGGCCGTTCTCTGTGCTTTGACTTCTGGTGCTGCGTTGGCGCAGCAGTCGGAAGGCCCCTGGATGGTTCGTGCCCGCGCCGTGCACCTGGACAGCGCCAACAAGGACAGCACCCCCCTGGGTCTGACCGTCAACAACAAGACCATCCCCGAAGTGGATGTGTCNNGAGCTGATCCTCACCGTGCCGCAGAAGCACACGCTGCGTGCGGGTGGCGTCGCCATCGGTTCGCTCAAGCACCTGCCGCCCACGCTGCTGGCCCAGTACCACTTCAACCTGAACGGTTTCAAGCCGTACGTGGGTGCGGGTCTGAACTACACGCGCTTCTCCAGCGTGAAGGCACCTGCCGGTGTGGATATCGACCGCAACAGTTTTGGCGCCGCGCTGCAGGTGGGTGTGGACATT
>DMZZ01000144.1:1694-4609 GCA_003484805.1 Comamonadaceae bacterium
GCATCCTGCCGGCTGTCTGCCGGCAGGCCTCAAGGCGTTGTGCCGCAGCCGGCGCCGCCCGGCAGCGCGGAAAGGGGGCCGACCGAGGGGTCTGTCAGGCGACGCCACCACCAGGGCAGTGCCACCGAAAGATGGGGGCGTTGCCATTGCTGAAGAGCCTGGATCGTCTCGCCCACCTGGGGTTGTGCCGGGCCGATGTCGAAGTGGAAGGAATAGCACGGTTCCAGGCCCATGCGCAGGTCGGTGATGGTCAGCCGCTCCTGGCTGCTCGCCTGCATGCGCATGAAGCCGTGGCTGAACCATGCCAGTCGCTGTACATGGGGGTTGTCTGCGTGTTGCGCCCGCAGATCGGCGCCGCGCGAATGGGAGGTCCAGGCGACGGGGTGCGCGCTGTCGAGCAGGGAGTAATACGCCTCATGGTAGTGCTCCGGTCCCATGGCCACCGCACGCCAGAGCACGGTGCTGAATGGGGCCGGGGTGACCAGCAGCTGGCTGGCTGCCATTCCGTTCTGGCGCAAGAAGGCCTCCAGCACGCCGCGCACATGCTGTTTTGCCAGCACGCTCCAGCCCAGGTAGGCGGTGCTCAGCGCCAGCATCGCCGCATTCCAGCGCAGTCCCTTGGTGAAGGGCCAGAGCAGGGCTGCCAGCACCCCTGCCAGCAGTGGCAGGGTGTAGAGCGGGTCGATGATGAAGATGCTGCCGACGGCAAAGGGGTGGTTGCTGAATGGCTGCAGCAACTGCGTGCCGTACACCGTCAGGGTGTCGAGCAGCGGGTGGGTGACGAGTGCCAGCGCCATGGCCAGCCACCAACGCCGCCACAGGTCCGGCTGACCCGTCAGGCGCGCGGCCAGCCAGCCCAGTGGGGTCGACGCCAGCGCAAGGAGCACCAGGCCATGGCTCTCGGCCCGGTGGCGCACCATGTTGAGCAGCGGGTCGCCATGGTCGATGAAGGCGTCCAGGTCGGGCAGGGTGCCTGCGGCGGCGCCCCACAGGGCGACTTTCCATGCGGCGGTGCGGCGCCCGAGGGTGGCCAGAACCACGGCGCTGCCCAGGGCGGCCTGGCTGATGGAGTCCATGCGCTACCGATGAAGTGAAGGTCTGCGCATTCTTGCAGCGCCGNNTGGGGCGCGGGCTCTTCCTCGGTATCGAGCCGCTTCATGTTGTCCAGCAGCTTGAGCAGGTAGTGCAGCGAATGGGTGATGTCACCGATCGAGAAATCCGCCAGCACCTGCGCGTAATACGCGTGGATCTTGGGGCGGGCCTGAACCACCCAGACCTCGCGGCCGGTGTCGGTCATCTGGATGCGTTTGGAGCGCCGGTCGCGTCCGTCCGGAGTGCTGTGCACATGGCCGTCACGTTCCATCCGGCTGATCAGTCCGGAGAGGTTCTGCCGACTGACCATGAGATACCGGGCCAGGTCGCCCACGCTCATGCCCCCTTCGGCTTCGGGGCGTGAGAGCGCGCCCAGCACGGCCCATTGCTGGGTGGTCAGTCCTTCGTCTTCCACCGCTCGGGTGCCTGTTTTATGCAACATATTTGCGCATTGATACAGTCTGAAGAACAAGCGATTGGCCAGTTCCATGCGCACGATTTCACTGTTTTCATTAGGGTTAACCATGATTTGTCCTTGAAAATTCTTCTTGCAAAAACACGTTTCAATGCCTACTATACGACAATATGTTTACATAAATGCGTGTTTTGCACATTCAGGTAAGCATACCAACCCCCCCCCAACAGAACATGGAGAGCAAGATGCAAAGATTCGATGGAAAGACGGCGATCGTGACCGGTGGCGGTGGTGGCATTGGCGGGGCCACCTGCCGCCGCCTGGCAGCCGAAGGTGCCAAGGTCGCCGTGTTCGACATGAACCTGGATGCCGCCGAAAAAGTGGCGGCTGACATTCGCGCCAGCGGTGGCCAGGCGGCCGCCTTTGCCTGCAACATCACCGACCGCGCCCAGGTGGATGCCGCCGTGGCCGCCGCGCAAGCGCAGCTGGGCCCCATTGCGGTTCTGGTGAACAACGCCGGCTGGGACATCTTCAAGCCCTTCACCAAGACGGTGCCTGCCGAGTGGGACAAGCTGATTTCCATCAACCTCACCGGCGCGCTGCACATGCTGCACGCCGTGCTGCCGGGCATGGTCGAGCGCAAGTATGGCCGCATCGTGAACGTGGCATCGGACGCCGCACGCGGCGGATCGTCGGGTGAAGCGGTCTATTCCGCTTGCAAGGGCGGCCTGGTGGCTCTGTCCAAGACCCTGGCGCGTGAGCATGCCCGCCAGAGCATCACCGTCAACGTGGTCTGCCCCGGCCCGACCGATACCGCCCTGCTGGCCGGTGTGGCCGAAGGTGCCCGTGACCCGGCCAAGCTGATCGAAGCCTTCAAGAGCGCCATTCCGCTGGGCCGTCTGGGCCAGGGCGACGACCTGGCCTCGGCCATTGCCTTCTTTGGCAGCGACGACGCTGGCTTTGTCACCGGCCAGGTGCTCAGCGTCTCCGGCGGCCTGACCATGCACGGCTGATCGCGCGGCTTCCTTCTGTTTTACGCAAACCCCCGAAAGAACACCATGAACTTTGAAGACATCCTGTACGAAGTCCGCAACGGCGTGGCCTGGATCACCATCAACCGCGCCGACAAGATGAATGCGTTTCGCGGCCAGACCTGCGACGAGATCATCCGCGCCCTGAACAAGGCCGGCTACGACCGCGAAGTCGGCGCCATCGTGCTGGCGGGCGCGGGCGACCGGGCGTTTTGCACCGGCGGCGACCAGTCGGCCCACAACGGCAACTACGACGGCCGCGGCACCATCGGCCTGCCGATGGAAGAGCTGCACACCGCCATCCGCGACGTGCCCAAGCCTGTCATTGCCCGCGTGCAGGGCTTTGCGATTGGCGGCGGCAACGTGCTGGCCACCAT
>DMZZ01000144.1:4667-17300 GCA_003484805.1 Comamonadaceae bacterium
TACAGCGGTGCCGAGGCCGTGGCCATGGGACTGGCCAACTTCTGCTTCCCGCACGACCAGCTTGACGCCGAAGTGCAGAAGATCGGCGAAGAGCTGTGCGAGCGCAGCCCCACGGCGCTGGCCATTGCCAAGCGCAGCTTCAATGCCGACACCGCCCACCAGGCTGGCATTGCGGGCCTGGGCATGTACGCGCTCAAGCTGTACTACGACACGGAAGAGTCCCGCGAAGGCGTCAACGCCCTCAAGGACAAGCGCAAGCCCGAGTTCCGCAAGTACGTCAAGTAATTCCGAACGGAACCGTGTCATGCAAGCCGATGCCCTTCATCCGTCTGGCGCTGTGTGGTGGCCTGACCGCAGCACTGTGGACAACGCCAACCTCACCCGCTTCATGCGAGCGATCGGGGTCGGCAGCTTCGAGGCGCTCAATGCGCGCGCCAGCGCCGATCCGGCAGGGTTTCATGACGCGCTGATCCGCTTTCTGGATTACCGGTTCGAGCAACCCTACGCGCAGGTGCTGGACCTGGGTGAAGGCTTGCCCTTTGCCCACTGGTGCGTGGGTGGCACCACCAACGTGGTGCTCAACTGCATCGACCGGCGGCGTGGCACGCCGCGCTACACCCAGGAGGCCCTGGTCTGGGAGGGTGAAGACGGCACCATCACCCGCTGGACCTTTGCCGACCTGGACCGCGAAACCTGCCGCCTGGCCTGGGGCCTGCGCCAGCTGGGCCTGGGGCCGGGTGATGTGGTGGGCATGTACCTGCCCAACCTGCCGCAGGCCGCCGCCGCCATGCTGGCCGTGGCCAAGATCGGCGGCATCGTGCTGCCCATGTTCTCGGGCTTTGGCGCCGACGCCGTTGCCCAGCGCCTGACCGACGGACAGGCCAAGGCATTGATCACGGTGGACGGCTCCCTGCGCCGTGGCAAGCCGGTGGGTGCCAAGGTGGTGGCCGACGAGGCACTGCAGCACTGCCCCGGCGTGCAGCACGTCGTGGTGCTGGGCCATCTGGCCACCGAGCACGGCTGGCAGGCCGGGCGCGACCACTGGTGGTACGAGCTGGCCGCCGGAGCGCCTGCCGACTGCACGGCCGTGCCCACCGAAGCTATGCCCGCCGATGCCCCCTTCCTACTGATGTTCACCTCGGGCACCACCGGCAAGCCCAAGGGGGTGGTGCACTCGCACTGCGGTTTTCCGGTCAAGACGGCACTCGACCTGTCGATCTGCATGGACCTCAAGCCCGAAGACCGCTTTTTGTGGATGTCGGACATGGGCTGGCTCGTGGGCCCCATCCTGGTGTTCGGCGGCCTGCTGGTGGGATCCACGGTGGTGCTGGCCGAAGGCGCACCCAACTACCCGCAGCCCGACCGCCTGTGGCGCCTGATCGAGCGCCACCGCGTCAGCTACCTGGGTCTGGCGCCCACCGTGGCGCGGCTGTCGATGTCGCTGGACGATGCGGCCATGGACGCACTGGATCTGTCGTCGCTGCGCGTCATCGTCTCGACCGGTGAACCCTGGACGCCCGAAGCCTGGAACTGGACCTTCGAGCGCGTAGGCAAGAAAAAAGTCCCGCTGCTCAATTATTCCGGCGGCACCGAAGTGGGTGGCATCCTGACGGGCACGGTGATCCATCCGCTCAAGCCCTGTGCGTTTGCCGGCCCGGTGCCCGGCACAGGCGCGGATGTGGTTGATGCCGAAGGCGCCAGCGTCGGCCCGGGTGTGACGGGTGAGCTGGTGATGCGCAGCCCCAGCATCGGTCTGACGCGCGGGCTGTGGCACGACCGCGAGCGCTATCTCGACAGCTACTGGTCGCGCCAGCCGGACCTGTGGGTGCATGGCGACTTTGCCAGCCGCGACGCCGACGGCATGTGGTACGTGCATGGCCGCTCGGACGACACCCTCAAGATCGCCGGCAAGCGCACCGGGCCCTCCGAGATCGAGGCCCTGCTCATGGCCACGGGCCTGCTGCAGGACGCCGCCGCCATCGGTGTGCCCGACCCGGTCAAAGGCACGGCCGTGGTCTGCATCTGTGTGCCGCGCCCCGGCATCGACACCGGCAGCGCGCTCAAGACCCTCTCGGCCGCCGTCGTGGCCGGGCTGGGCGGCGCTTTCAAGCCCGCCAAGGTGGTGCTGGTGGACGACCTGCCGCGCACCCGCAACATGAAGATGATGCGCCGCGTGGTTCGCGCCTCGTGGCTGGGCGACGACCCGGGGGACCTGAGCACACTGGTGAACCCGGAATCTGTCCACGCCATTCGCGCGGCGCTTGCGGCCCAGGAGGCCGGGTGATGCAGCACGCTGCCCTGTCCACCCCTTCGGGAAATGAATTGCCCGTGGTCCGGTCCACCCCGACGGGTGGGCGGACCACGGCGTGATGGCCAGAAAGACAAACCACCAAACCACACCAAGGAGACAAGCCATGACTTTCACATTCCATCGCAGCCTGGGCTGCATCTCGCGCCGCACGCTCACCCTGGGCGCCGCGGCGCTAGCGACCGCAACGGCGCTGCCCGCGTTCAGCCAGCCGGCGGCCTGGCCGACCAAGCCCGTGCGCCTGGTGGTCGGCTTCGCCCCGGGTGGCGGAACGGACGTCATGGCCCGCGCCGTGGCGCAGTCGCTGTCTGAATCGCTCGGCCAGACCTTCATCGTGGACAACAAGCCCGGTGGAAGCGGCAACCTGAGCGCCAGCGATGTGTCCCGCGCCGCGCCCGACGGCTACACCTTCCTCGTCGCACCCACCTCGGTCGAAACGGTCAACCCGTCGCTGTTCAAGTTCAACCTGGTGCCCTCGCGCGACCTGACGCCCGTGATGGGCATCGGGCGCACGCAGATGTACCTGGTGGCCCGCCCGACGCTGGATGTCAAGGACGCCAAACAGCTGATCGCTTTGGCCAAATCCCAACCGGGCAAGCTGAACTACGCGTCCTCCGGGCCGGGCACGCCGCCGCACCTGGCGGGTGAGCTGTTCAAGCAAAGCACCGGCACCTTCATCACGCACGTGCCCTACCGCGGCTCGGCGCCTGCCCTGCAGGACGTGATGGCCAGCCAGGCCGACTTCGTCTTCGATCCCGGCGTCGCACTCCCGCACATCAAGTCCGGCAAGGTCAGGCTGCTGGCCGTCGCCAGCGACCGCAAATCGCCGTTCTTCCCCGATGCGCCCACCTACACCGACCTGGGCATCAAGAACGCGGGTCTGGACATCTGGTTCGGCGTCTGGGCGCCAAACAAGGTACCGGCCGAGATCATCGATCGCCTGTCGCGCGAGCTGACCAAGGCGCTGGGGTCGCCTGCGCTCAAGGAGCGCTTCAGCAGCCTGGGCGCCGAGCCCGCTCCCCTGGAGAACGCGCCTTTCCGCAAGCTGCTGGCCGATGAGGCCCACACGCTGTCGACCCTGATCAAGGATCGCAAGATCGCCGCGGACTGACACCGCTGCACAGAACGACCGGCACAGCCCCCACTTGCCCACCCGCGCAACGCAACAAGCCCACCCTGGAGAACCCCTGATGAACCCGAACCCTTACATCGACGAAGACCTGCAGGCCCTGGCCGACACGGCCCGCCGATTTGCCGAAGAACGTGTCAAGCCCGGTTTCCTGGAGCGCGACCAGACCCGCGACCTGGACCGCGTGCTGCTGCGCGAGATGGGCGAACTGGGCTTCATCTGCCCCGAGCTGCCCGAGCAGTTCGGCGGCCTGGGGCTGGGGTGCCTGGCGGCGGGCGTGATCCACGAGGAAATCGCCCGCGCCGATCTGAGCTTTTCGTACCTGAATTTGCTGGCCTCGCTCAACGGCCAGATCCTGTCCAAGTACGGCAACCCCGAGGTGGTGGGGCCCTGGCTGCAAAAGCTCACGAAGGGCGAGGCGATCTGCTGCATCGCACTGACCGAGCCGCGCGGCGGGTCGGACGCTGCCAACCTGCGCCTGCGCATCGAGCGTGAGGGCGACTTCTACGTCATCAACGGCGAAAAGACGTCGATTTCTGCCGCCGACCAGGCCGACATCGCTGTGGTCTTTGGCCGCACCGGCAAGCCGGAAGATGGCGCCCACGGCGTCACCGCCGTGATGGTGCCGATGGACACCCCCGGCATCACCACCAGCCGCTTCGACTGCCATGGCCAGCGCGCCATTGGCCGCGGCTCGATCTTTTTCGAGAACGTGCGCGTGCCTGTCACCCACCGCCTGGGTGACGAGAACAAGGGCTTCGTGCAGGTGATGCACGGCTTTGACTTTTCGCGCTCGCTCATCGGCCTGCAATGCCTGGCCGTGGCGCGCGTGGCGCTGGAAGAAACCTGGGAATACATCACCCAGCGCCAGGCGTTTGGCCAGCCGCTATCAAGCTTCCAGGGCGTGACGCACCCGCTGGCGCAGTACGACACCGAAGTCGAAGGCGCCCGCCTGCTGTGCCTGCAGGGCCTGTGGCTCAAGGACAAGGGGCTGCCGCACACCGCCGAGGCCGGCATGGCCAAGTGGTGGGGCCCCAAGCTGTCCTACGACGTGATCCACCAGTGCCTGCTGTGCTTCGGCCACGGCGGCTACGACCGTGGCCTGATGGAGCAGCGCCTGCGTGACGTGCTGGGCTTCCAGATTGGCGACGGCACAGCGCAGATCATGAAAACCATCATCGCCCGTGCACGCGCCGGCCGCAAGTTCGTGCCCGCATAAGGCGTAACGGCACTGCAAAAACCATAGCTGGTGGCGATTCATCCATAAGCATTTCAATATCAAATATGTCTGAAATGATTGTTTTATAAGCGCTGGCAGCTCCTATTTTGATAACACCGACACCGGAGACACACCATGGAATTTGACGCCGTATTGCTGCCCCCCCGCCGTGCCCGCATGATTGCCCAGGGCTTTTGGCACGACCGCACCATCAACGACAGCCTGGACGCCTGCGTGGCCCAGTGCCCCGACAAGCTGGCGCTGACGGCCATGCAGGTCGAGACAGGGAACGTCCAGCGCTTCACCTACCGTGAGCTGGCGCGCATGGCCGACCGTATCGCCGTGGGTTTGAGTCGCCTGGGCGTGGGCAAGAACGATATCGTGGCCTGCCAGTTGCCCAACTGGTGGCAGTTCACGCTGACCTACCTGGCCTGCTCGCGGATTGGCGCGGTCATGAACCCGCTGATGCACATCTTCCGCGAGCGCGAGCTGTCGTTCATGCTCCAGCATGGCGAGGCCAAGGTCATGATCGTTCCCAAGACCTTCCGGGGCTTCGACTTTGAGAAGATGGTGACCGACCTGCAGCCCAGCCTGCCGCACCTCAAGCATGTGGTGGCGGTGGGCGGCCAGGGTGCCAACAGCTTCGAGGCCCTGCTGAGCAACCCCAGCTGGGAAGAGGCGAGCGATGCGCCGCAGATCCTGACGCGCCACCGCCCCGGCCCGGACGACGTGACGCAGCTCATCTACACCTCGGGCACCACCGGCGAGCCCAAGGGAGTGATGCACTCGGCCAACACGGTGATGGCCAACATCATTCCCTACGCCCAGCGCCTGCGCCTGGACGCCGAGGACGTGGTGCTCATGGCCTCGCCCATGGCGCACCAGACCGGTTTCATGTACGGGCTGATGATGCCCATCCTGCTCAAGGCCAGCGTGGTGCTGCAGGACATCTGGGAGCCGAAGAAGGCCATCGAACTCATCCGCACCGAAGGCGTGACCTTCACCATGGCGTCCACCCCGTTCCTCACCGATCTGGCCAAGACCGTGACCGAAACAGGGCAGGGCGTGCCCACGCTGCGCACCTTCCTGTGTGCCGGCGCGCCCATCCCCGGGCCGCTGGTGGAGCAGGCCCGCGCGGCGCTGGGGGCGAAGATCGTGTCGGCCTGGGGCATGACGGAAAACGGCGCCGTCACCCTGACGAAGCTCGACGACGATGACGAACGCTCTTTCTCCACCGATGGCTGCCCGCTGCCCGGTGTGGAGGTCCAGGTGGTGGATGGTGACGACAAGACGCTGCCCGTGGGCGAGACGGGGCGCCTGATGCTGCGCTCGTGCTCCAACTTTGGCGGCTACCTGCACCGCCCGCACCTCAACGCCACCGACGCCGACGACTGGTTCGACACCGGCGACCTGGCCCGCATCGACGCGCGGGGCTACATCCGCATCACCGGCCGCAGCAAGGACGTGATCATCCGGGGCGGCGAAAACATTCCGGTGGTCGAGATCGAGTCGCTCCTCTACCGCCACCCCGCCGTGGCCATGGCCGCCATCGTGGCCTACCCCGACGAGCGCCTGGGCGAACGCGCCTGCGCCGTAGTGGTGCCCAAGCCAGGACAGAGCATCGACCTGCCCACGGTCGTGGAGTACCTCAAGGCGCAGAAGGTGGCCCTGCAGTACATCCCCGAGCGTCTGGTGGTGATGGACGCCATGCCGGCCACGCCGTCCGGAAAGATCCAGAAATTCAAGCTGCGCGATTTGATGCGCGCTCAGGCCTGAACCCTGTACCACACAGGAGACATTGCATGACGGACGACAACCGCCCGATCCGCGTGGAGACGCATGGCCGCGTGGGCCTCATCACCCTGCACCGGCCCCAGCAGCTCAATGCCCTGAACGATGCCCTGATGGACGCGCTGGGCGCGGCCCTCAAGGTCTTCGACGCCAACCCCGGCATTGGCGCCATCGTCATCACCGGCAGCGAAAAGGCGTTTGCTGCGGGGGCCGACATCGATGCCATGGCCGACTGGTCATACATGGACGTCTATCAGAGCGACTTCATCACGCGCAACTGGGAAACCATCCGCACCATACGCAAGCCCGTCATCGCGGCCGTGGCCGGTTATGCCATGGGCGGTGGCTGCGAGCTGGCGCTGGCCTGCGACGTCATCGTGGCGGCGGAGTCGGCGCGCTTTGCGCTGCCAGAGATCAAGCTGGCCCTGCTGCCCGGCGCCGGGGGCACACAGCGCCTGCCACGCGCAATCGGCAAGGCCAAAGCGATGGACATGTGCCTGTCGGCGCGCATGCTCGACGCACAGGAGGCCGACCGTTACGGCCTGGTCTCGCGCGTCGTGCCTGACGCCGAATTGCTCGAACGCACCCTGGCGCTGGCGACGCAGATCGCCTCGTTCTCGTTGCCCGCGCTGATGACCATCAAGGAGTCGGTCAACCGGGCCTGGGAAAGCTCCCTGACCGAAGGCATCTTGTTCGAGCGTCGTGCGCTGCATGCGCGTTTTGCCAGTGCCGATGCGCACGAGGGTATGCATGCCTTTCTGGATAAGCGCAAACCGGCGTTCGGGCACCGCTGATGCGGCGGTTGAATGCTTGAGATGTTTTGTGCCTTCAGATCAATAAATACAAGCACTAGAAGCTATAAAAAACAGAGCAAAAAATGGGCCGATGGATGCAGAACGGGCTGCAGAAAACCGCTTCAGGAGACAAATACATGCTGACTATCAATCTTTTCAACGGGCTGGTGTACGGCGCCCTGCTCATCGTGATGAGCTCGGGCCTGGCGCTGATCTACGGCCTGCGGCGCGTGGTGAACTTTGCCCATGGTGCGCTTTACATGCTGGGGGCCTACATCGGTTTTTCGGTGGCGCAGCACAGCAATTTCTGGGTGGCCCTGGTGGCGGCGCCTGCGGCCATGGCCGTGGTGGGCGTGCTGCTGGACCGCTATGGCTTTCGCCTGTTGCAGGACCGTGAGCCGCTCAACGTCATGCTCGTCACCTTCGGCCTGCTGCTGATTCTGGAAGACCTCGTGGTCTTCATCTGGGGCAAGAGCAACTATTCGCTGTTCACGCCCGAACTGCTCGCCTTCCCCGTGAACCTTTTTGGCAACGAGGTGCCGGCCTACCGCATCGGGGTGATCGTGGTGGGCGCTGTGGTGGCGCTGGGGTTGACGCTCTGGCTGCGCTATTCGCGCATGGGGCTGTTCGTGCGCGCCGCCAGCACCGACCCCATCACCACCTCCATGCAGGGCGTCAACACCGACGCGCTCAGTGCGGGCGTGGTGGGCCTGGGCAGCGCGCTGGCAGGCCTGGCCGGCGTGGTGGCCGCGCCGTTCCTGTCGCTGTCGCCGCACATGAGTTCGGACGTGCTGATCGACTCTTTCGTGGTGGTGGTGATTGGTGGCCTGGGCTCGCTGGCCGGGGCCTTCATCGCGGCCCTGCTGCTGGGAATGATGCAGGCCATAGGTGCGGTCTATCTGCCGGAGGTGTCGGTGCTGCTGCCCTTCATCTTCATGATCGCCATCCTGATCTGGAAGCCCTCGGGCCTGGCCGGCAGCCGGACCTGAAAGCGGGAGAGACCACATGACTCTTGTACGTACCGGCGCTCTGTCGCTTCTGGCCCTGGCGGGTGGCGCGGCCATCATGCTGCTCACACCGTCCAGCAGCCTGCTGGGCATGTTAACCCAGGCCGTCATCTACGCCATTTTTGCCCTGGGTGTGGGCGTGCTGCTCAAGCAGAACGGCCTGGTCAGCTTCGGCCATGCGCTGTATTTCGGTGCTGCCGGCTATGGCATGGGCATCATCCTTTCGCTGGACTGGATGCCGGCGGAATGGGCCATGCTGGTGGTGCTCGTGGCCATCGGCGTGCTGGCCTTCCTCGTCGGTCTGGTCATCGTGCGCGTGCCAGGCATTGCCTTCGGCATGCTGACCCTGGCCATCGGCCAGATGGTGTACCTGCTGGCCACGCGGGCCCGGGGCATGACGGGCGGGGCCGACGGCATGAGCGTGAATTGGCCTGCGACGCTGTTCGGCATGCAGCAGTCGGTGCTGCTCAAGCCGGCCATGCTGTTCATGGTGGCCTGGACCGTGCTGGTGCTGGTCACCTTCGTGCTGCTGTGGATTCTGCGCACGCGCTTTGGCGCCATCACCGAGGCCATTCGCGACAACGAGGAGCGGGCCCGCTTCATCGGCATCACCACCACGGTGCCGCGCGCGGCGGTGTATGCGCTGTCGGCCGTGGTCACGGGCATCGCGGGCCTGATGTCCACGCTCAACACGGGCTTTGTCTCGCCCGAGAACCTGCACTGGAGTGTCTCGGCGATCACCCTTCTGATGGTGGTGGTGGGCGGCTTCAAGACGGCCCTCGGGCCCATCGTCGGCGCCATTGTCTATTTCCTGTTCAAGGACCTGCTGGGCGACTACGCCACGCATTCGATGGCCATCTTTGGCGCCGCGCTGATTGCGGTGATCGTGTTCTCGCCCGACGGCATCGTCGGTGCCGTGCAACGCCTGCGCAAGCGGGGCAGCTTGCAGGGCGGGCGCCGCCATGCCAGTGGCCACTGACCGCACGATGGAAAGGACATCCCCATGAACTCCTATGTATTGCAGGCCGAAGACGTGGCGATCCACTACGGGGGCGTCAAGGCGCTCGATGGCGTGGGCATTACGCTCGAAAAAGGGCAAATCCGCGGCCTGATCGGCCCGAACGGTGCGGGCAAGTCCACCGTGATCGATGCCATCACCGGTCGGCGCAAGCTCACGCGCGGCACGGTGCTGCTCGACGGCGAGGACGTGAGCCACTTGGGCGCCGTCGAGCGCCGTCGGCGCGGCCTTTCGCGCAGCTTCCAGCGCACCAGCATCTTTGGCGGCATGGAGGTGCGCCAGCAGGTGGAACTGGCGTCCTACAAGATGGGTGTGCAGGACTCCGCCGCCGATGCCGACGCCGTGCTCAAGGAACTCGACCTCGACCGCCTGAGCCACGCCCTGGCCGAAGACCTGGGCTACGGCGAACAGCGCCGCCTGGACCTGGCGCTGGCGCTGGTGGGCCGCCCCAAGCTGCTGATGCTCGACGAGCCCATGGCGGGCCTGTCGGTGAAGGAATCGCAGGACCTGGCCCAGCACCTGAAGGCGCTGACCTCGCGCTGGGAAGTCTCGGTGCTGCTGGTCGAGCACGATATGGACGTGGTGTTCGGCATCTCGGATGTCGTCACCGTTTTTGAACTGGGCCGCGTGATCGCCAGCGGCGAGCCCGCCAGCGTGCGCGCCAATCCGCGTGTGCGCGAAGCCTACCTCGGGAGCGCCGCATGACTGCCTTGCTCAGCCTGGACCAAGTCCATTCCTACTACGGCTCAGCGCACATCCTGCACGGCCTGGGCCTGCAGGTGCATGACGGCGAGCGCGTGGCGCTGATCGGCCGCAACGGCGTGGGCAAGACCACCGTGGTCAACACCATCCTGGGCCTGGCCCAGATGCGCAGCGGCAGCATTCACTTTGGAAGCACGCCGATCGCCCGGCCGCGCCCTTACGTCGCGGCGCAGCACGGCATTGTGGTGGTGCCGCAAGGGCGCCGCATCGTCGCCAACCTCACGGTCGAAGAGAACCTGCACCTGGGAGCCGCCACGGGCCGCAAGGGGCCGTGGAACGTGCCCGAAATCTACAAGCTGTTCCCCATCCTGCAGGAGCGCGCCCACACCCCGGGCACGGCGCTGTCGGGCGGGCAGCAGCAGATGCTGGCCGTGGGCCGGGCGCTGATGGCCAACCCCAGCCTGATCCTGCTCGACGAGCCCACCGAAGGCCTGGCGCCCGTCATCGTGGACCAGCTGGCCGACATCTTCAACAAAGTGGCCGACCAGGGCACGGCGCTGCTGCTGATCGAGCAGAACCTCAGCCTGGTGGTGCGCGTAGCGCACCGCTTCCTGGCCATGGCCAAGGGCTCGGTGGTGGCCGAAGGACCGGTCGTGAACTCGCCGCAGGGCCTTCAGGACATCGAGGAACACGTGATGGTGTGACCCGCGCGGGTGCAGGAAGAAAGTGGCCGCCGGACCCTTTCCGGCAAATTTTCAGGAGACAAACATGTTCAAGACTTCGCAAGTTCAACAATTGCTGGCCGGTGTGGTGCTGGTGGCCGCTCTGCCGCTGACGGCCATGGCCCAGGCCAAGGACCCGGTCAAGATTGCTCTGGTCACGTCCAAGTCCGGCGGTTTCTCGACCATGGGCGCCGATGTGGCCAACGGCATCAGGTTCGCCGTGGAAGAGGCCAACGCCAAAGGTGGCGTGGACGGCCGCAAGATCATCGTGGCCGAGGGCGACGATGAAAGCACGCCCGACGTCGGCCGCCGCGTGGCCGAGAAGCTGGCCCGCGAAGGCCACAACCTGATCATCGGCCCCATCACCTCGTCGATCTCGCTGGCCATCAGCCAGAACCTGGCGCGCTGGGACGCCGCCTTCATCGGCACCATGAGCAAGGCTGACAAGCTCACCCAGGACGCATGTAACCCGCGCTACATCCGCACCAACCATTCCGACGCCATGGACCTGGCGATGATCAACGAGTGGGTCAAGGGCATCCAGGGCAACAACTTCGCCGTTCTGGCCGCCGACTATGTGTGGGGCCACGACTCGGCCAAATCCTTCGAGGCCGCCGTCACGGCGCAGGGCAAGAAGGTGTCACTCAAGCTGTTCGCGCCGCTGGGCACCAAGGATTACGCGCCCTACATCCAGCAGCTCAAGGCCGCCAACGTCGATGCCGTCTGGTTCGCCGACGTGTCGGGCGCCATCGCCTTCACCAAGCAGGCCGCCGACTTCGGCCTGATCCCCAAGACCCCGCTGATCGGCCATGCCCTGCTGTCGAACTTTGTGGTCAACGCCACCGGCAACGCCCTGGCCAACACGCCTGGCAACGTGGGCTACACGCCCGACATCGACACCCCGCAGAGCAAGGCCTTTGCCACTGCCTTCAAGGCCAGGCACAACCGCCTGCCGTCGGACACCGAAGGCCAGGCCTACAACGGCGCCATGGTGCTGTTCCAGGGCGTGGCGCTGGCCAAGAGCGTCAAGCCCGAGGACGTGACCAAGGCCCTGCGCGGCGCCCAGGTGGACACGCTGTACGGCAAGGCCACCGTGCGCGCGGCCGACAACCAGATGGTCATCCCCAATTACGTGGCCCGCGTCAAGACGGCCGACGGTGTGCTGCGCCCGGTGATCGAGCAGACTTACCCGGTCTCGATCGTTCCGGCGGCATCGCCTCTGTGCAAGATGTGACCGGAGGGGCATCGTGAAAGCGGCCTATATCACCGGCCATGGGGGCAACGAGGTCGTCCAGGTCGGGCAGCGCGAGAAGCCGGCAGCTGCCCCGGGGCAGGTGGTGGTGCGCATGCATGCGGCCACGCTCAACCGCGTGGACCTCTACATGCGCGACAGCGGTGCCGGTATCACGCACCACCTGCCGCAGATCCTGGGGCTCGATGGCGCGGGCACGGTGGAATCCGTGGATGCCGATGAGCCCCTGCTGTGCCCCGGGCAGGACGTGGTGCTGCACCCCGGCATCGGCTGCGGCCGCTGCGAGTTCTGCCAGCGCGGTGACACGGCCCTGTGCGTGCGCATCCAGTTCCTGGGGGAGCACCGCGACGGCACCTTCGCCCAGTGGGTGGGGCTGCCGGCGGCGCAGGTGTTCCCCAAGCCCGCCCACCTGAACTTTGCCGAGGCGGCCGCCCTCGGTGTCAACCATCTCACGGCCTGGCGCATGCTGTTTTCCAAGGCGTGGCTCCAGCCCTGGGAGACGGTGCTGGTCTTCGGCATCGGCGGCGGCGTTTCGCTGGCAGCGTTGCAGCTGGCCAAGGCCATCGGCGCGCGCGTGATCGTGACCTCGCGCGACGACGCCAAGCTCGAACGCGCGCGCGCCCTGGGGGCCGACGATGCGGTCAACGGCAAGACCCAGGACGTGGACAGGGAGGTCATGGCCCTTACGGGC
>DMZZ01000144.1:17343-17751 GCA_003484805.1 Comamonadaceae bacterium
CCGCCTCTTCGTGCGCCAGTTGCAGATCTTCGGCTCCAGCCTGGGCAGCCATGGCGAGTTCCGTGATCTGCTCGGCTTTGTCGAGCGCACCGGCCTGCGGCCGGTGATCGACAGTGAATACCCGCTCGACGATGTGCATGCCGCGCTCGACCGCCTGGAGTCGGGCGCGCAGTTCGGCAAGGTCGTCCTGCGCATCGACCACTGAAATGAAATCACCCTTGAACGTGTTGACACCCATGACCCAAGCCTTCATCTGCGACGCCATCCGCACCCCCATCGGTCGCTACGGCGGCGCCCTCAGTTCGGTGCGCACCGACGACCTGGGCGCCATCCCCCTCAAGGCGCTGATGGAGCGCAACCCCGGCGTGGACTGGGCCTGCGTCACCGACGTGCTCTATGGCTGTGCCA
>DMZZ01000239.1:0-143 GCA_003484805.1 Comamonadaceae bacterium
GTAATGGCCGACATCGGGGCTCAAGCGGCCCAGTGTAGGGTGAACCCGAAAGGGCAGGTGCGAACGGTTGCGAAAACCGCCATGTTGTTCCCCATTGGGGTATGCGTGCAGGCTTTTGGGTGTTCAGGCGCTGCGGTGCACGG
>DMZZ01000239.1:222-2979 GCA_003484805.1 Comamonadaceae bacterium
TGGTGGGCCAGCAGCGCATTGCCACAGATATGCGCAACTTGCGCGAGTTGGCCGAGCTGGCCACCACGGTCAGCGAACTGGTGCATGAAATCCAGCGCGAACGGGGCATGGCGGCGGCGTTTCTGGGCTCTGAGGGCAGAGACTTTGCCGACGCGCAGACGGAACGCCATTCCCGTACTGATGCCCAGATTGCGGGTTTCCAACAGGCCCTGGACCGCCTGGTGACCGAGCGGTTTGACCGGCGCCTGCACTGGCGTATCGCAGACGCCCGTGCGCAGCTGGATCAGCTGGCCTCGTGGCGGCGGGAGGCCGCACAACTGCAGGTGACGCCCGAGGTGCAGTCGGCCCGCTACAGCGCGGCCATCTACACACTGATCGGCATCGTCCAGGAGATGCACCTTCTGGGCAGCGGTTCCGAGATGTCGCGCGCCATCTATGCCTATGTCAATCTGATGCAGGCCAAGGAACTGGCCGGTATGGAACGGGCGCTGGGGGCCACGTATTTCTCGTCTCCCCGGATCGACGCCGTGAGCCGACAGGTTTTTGTGGGGCTGACGGATCGCCAGGCCCATTTCATGGAGCAGTTCCGGTTTTTCGCAGCCCGGGCGCAGGTGGATTTTCTGGAGCAGGCGCTGTCGGACATCAAGGCGGCTGAAATCGAGCGCATGCGCAGTGCCGTCTTTCTGCGCCTGCCGGGGAGTCAGGCGGCTCCGTCCAAAAATACGGCCCACTGGTTTGAGGTGATGTCCTGGAAGATCGATCAGATCAAACGGGTCGAAGACCGGATGTCGCAAGACCTGATAGAAGCCACGCACGGCGCCGAAATGGCAGCAAAGCAGACCTTGCTCTGGAGCGGCACCGCCGCACTGGTGGCGTTGGCATTGACCTTGTTGTTTGCGGGTGCACTGGCGCGCGGCATCATCTATCCGATACGGCGCATTACGGACGCGATGAACCGGCTCGCCGCTCCGGATGCACGCGAGGGGACGGTGGAAATTGCCGACCATGGGCGCGGTGACGAAATCGGTGAAATGGCGCGCGCCACCCTTGTCTTTCGAGACAACCTGATCCGCATTGCCCAGGCCGAGGAGCGACTCAAGAGCGCCGTCATCCTGCGCTTGCACCACAAGGCCCTGGGATCGATTTCGCAGGGGGTCCTGATTGTTGATGCCCAAGGGAACGCCACGTTTGTCAACGAGGCTTTGTGCACCATCACCGGGTATCCGGAAAACGGAATCCTCGGCCGTCCGCCGGATTTTTTGTGGGCCGATGCCGGCGGACGCACCACGCTCTGGGACAGTGCGGGTGCACCCTGCACCTTGCCGGGCAAACGCCGCGACGGCGAGCCCTTCTGGTTTGACGCCACGGTCAGCCCGGTACTCGATGGCCAGGGTGAGGCGACGCACCGCGTGGTGGTGTTGCGCGATATCACCGAGAACCGGCGTATCGAGCAGGAAATGCGCATTGCCGCCACCGCCTTTGAATCGCTGCACGGCATGATCGTGACCGACGCCAATGGCATCATTTTGCGTGTCAACCGCGCTTTCACAAGGATGACGGGCTACTCACCCGACGAGGTGATCGGGCACACGCCTGCCATGTTCAAGTCCGGGCGCCATGACGCCGAGTTCTACGTCCGGCTGTGGCAGTCGCTGGCCGACCGGGGCGCCTGGTTTGGCGAGATCTGGGACCGGCGCAAAAACGGTGAGGTCTATCCCCTTTTGCAGAGCATTTCCGCCGTGCGCGGCGACGACGGGCAGGTCACGCACTATGTCGCGGCGTTTTCAGACATCAGCGAGCGCAAGGAGGCCGAGGAAAAGATCCGCCACCTTGCGTTCTATGACCCGCTCACCCGCCTGCCCAACCGGCGTCTGCTGCTCGACCGCCTGCAACAGGCCATGGTGCTGGGCGAACGCACCGGCAACCATGGGGCGCTGCTGTTCATCGATCTCGACCAATTCAAGTCGCTGAACGACACCCTGGGTCACGATGTCGGTGATCTGCTGCTGATCGAGGTGGCGCGCCGTCTCCAGGATGCCATCCGGGCCAGTGACACGGCGGCTCGCCTGGGGGGGGACGAGTTTGTCGTCATGCTCGAAGAGCTGTCCGAGGACGCCACAGAGGCCGCCGAGCAGGCGCGCCTGGTGGGCGAGAAAGTGCTGTCCACCCTCAACCAGCCTTATCACCTGGCAGGCCATGAGCTGCGCAGCACGCCCAGCATTGGCCTGACGCTGTTCGAAGGGCGGCGCGCGACCATTGATGAACTGATGCGCCAGGCCGATCTGGCGATGTACCAGTCCAAATCCGCCGGACGCAATGCGCTGCACTTTTTTGACCCGCAGATGCAGGCGGCGGTGCTGCAGCGCGTGCAGCTTGATACCGACCTGCGCAACAGTCTGGAGCAGGGTGACTTCCGTCTGCATTACCAGCCGCAGGTCGACGCGCACGGCAAGGTCATCGGCGCCGAGGCCCTGCTGCGCTGGCAGCATCCACGGCGGGGCACCGTGTTGCCGGGGGAATTCATACCGCTGGCCGAGGAAACCGGCTTCATCCTGCCACTGGGGCAATGGGTGCTGCAGGCGGCGTGCGAGCAATTGGCGCAGTGGGCGGGCGACGAGGCCATGGCGGGTCTGACCCTGTCGGTCAACGTCAGTGCCCGCCAGTTCCACCAGCCAGAATTTGCCGAGTCGGTTCTGGAGGTGCTGCGCACGACCGGGGCTAACCCGGCACGCCTGCGGCTGGAGCTGACGGAAAGCC
>DMZZ01000352.1:0-5710 GCA_003484805.1 Comamonadaceae bacterium
ATCCAAACCCACCAGCTTCAGCTGGTGGTTGTTTAGTATCCGGCCGACCAGAAGGTCTACATCGACCTGGGCTTTTACGAAACCCTCAAGAGCCGCCTGGGCGCCCCGGGCGACTTCGCCCAGGCCTATGTGATTGCCCACGAGGTGGGTCACCATGTGCAGAACCTGCTGGGCATCAGCACCAAGGTGGACCAGATGCGCGGGCGGGTCAGCCAGGCCGAATACAACCGCCTGTCCGTGCGGCTGGAACTGCAGGCCGACTGCTTTGCCGGCGTGTGGGCGCACCATGCGCAGAATGCGCGCCAGATTCTGGAGCAGGGCGATGTGGAAGAGGCCATGAACGCGGCCGCGAAGATTGGCGATGATGCCCTGCAGCAATCGGGCGGTGGCGCCGTGGTGCCCGAATCGTTCACCCACGGCACCAGTGCGCAACGCCAGCGGTGGTTTCACGCCGGCATGCAGCAGGGCCAGCTGAAGGCCTGCGATACCTTCGCAGCCCGTTCGCTCTGAGGTAACACTCCCGGCGGCGCAGACAGAGCCCATGCCGAACACCCCCAACAGCGCAGTGCCATCCGCCCTGGCGCACCGGCCCGGGCCTGCCGTGTCGGCGCCGGGGGGGCGGCGGCGCGCCGCCATCGGCCATGGCCGCGGCCTGGTCTGCGGCGGCCGTCACCGTGCCCCATGCGGTGGGGCTGGGGCTGCTGGCCTTCGCGCCGCTGGCGGGCGAACACTCTCTGGCGGCGCTGGCGCTGTGGTCGGCTGCGTTGCCGGGGCTGCTGCTCACGCTGGCTGCGCCCCGCGCTGGCGTGGTGTATGCGCCCACCACCGTGGTGGCGCTGCTGTTCGCCGCCGTACTGACCACGGCCCATGGCGCAGCGCCGGCCCTGGGGCTGAGCGCGCGGCAGGTGCTGGCCGTTGCGGGAGCGACGGTGGCGCTGGCTTTTGCCTTCCAGTGGTTTCTGGGGGTGTTTCGGCTGGCATCGGTGGCGCGCTTTCTGCCGATTTCGGTGACGCACGGCTTTGCTGCCGGGGTGGGCCTGTCGATGGTGCTGGGCCAGGTGCGCAACGGTTTTGGCAGCGGCGCCATCACCGATGAGCGCATGGCCTGGCATGCCGTGGCGGCGCTCAGCGTGGCGGCGCTCAGCGTGGCGGCGCTGGCGTGGTGGCTGCGCGGACGCTGGCCGCGCATGCCGGGGCTGCTGACGGCCGTGGCCGCCGTCGCGTTGGCGGTGGCGCTGGCCGGATTGTGGGGCGCGGGCCTGGGCACGGTGTTTGCGGCCGCCGTGGCACCCAGCGCCTTTGCCGGGCCGATGTGGCCCGACTGGACCGGCATTCCCTGGCTGGCGCTGGCGCAGCAGCATGGCCAGCCACTGGTGGTGCTGGCGCTCTTGATGGCGCTGGTCAACAGCCTGGAGATTCTCGTGTTCAACCAGGAGCTGGAGCTGGACCACGGCCTGCGCGGCAACGCCAACGCCGCCCTGCGGCGCGAAAGCCTGCTGGGCGTGCTGTGCGCCCTGGCGGGCATGATTCCGGCGTCCACCAGTGCTTCGCGCTCGCGCATCGTGCTGGCCCAGGCGGGTCCCTCGCGCGATGCGCCGCGCTGGCATGCAGCCATCATGCTGGGGGTGGCATTCACCGGCCCCTGGTGGCTGCACTGGGTGCCCATGGCGTGCCTGGCCGGTGGGCTGGTGCTGGCGGGCTTGATGCAGGTGCCGGGCCTCATGTGGTCGGCCCGCTACGCCCGCAGTTCGAGTGCCACCTGCGCGCAGAGCTGGCTGGTGGCGCTGGTGTTTGCCGTGCTGGGAGGTGTGGGCGCGCTGGTGGCGGGGCTGGTGGTGGCCACCTTCGTGCTGCTGCACGACTCGGCCGCCAAAGTACTGCGCCATGTGCGGCTCGATGGTCAATTGCGCTCGCGCCGCCTGCGCCGCGCGGCGTCAGACGGCTGGATTGCGCCGCGCATGAACCAGGTGGCCGTGTTCGAGCTGCAGGGCGTGATGTCGTTTGGCGTGGCCGCCCACATGGCCGAACAGGTGCGCATGCTGCTGCAGCCGCGCCACCGCTGGGTGATTCTCGATTCGGCCCGCGTGCCCGCCTGGGACAGCACGGCGATGGCCCAGTTGCGTGCGCTGGTGCGCGACCTGGAGCAGCAGGGCGTGGCCGCCGCCGTGGCCGGGCTGGATCCGCTGGCCTCGGCGCATGCCGGTGAGGGTGTACGCGCCTTTGCCGACCTCGACCGCGCTCTGGAATGGGCCGAAGCCGCCATCCTGGCGCAGCGCCCGGTGCACCAGCGCCCGCCTCGGGCGGGCAGCGAGCTGCTGGGTGAAATCGGAGAGGGCGTGCCCCAGGACGCCCGCACCGCCCTGGAGGCGCTGCTGGTGCGCCAGACGGTGCCCTCGCATGGTGTGGTGTTCCATGCAGGCGATACCGACCAGGACCTGCTGATCGTGCTGTCAGGCCACATCACCCTGGTGACCCAGTGGCCGCCCGAGCAGGGCCTGCGTCTGGCGACCGTGGGGCCGGGCATGGTGTTTGGCGAGATGGCCTTCCTCAATGGCTCCCCGCGCAGCGCCAGTGCCGGGGCCGAGCGCGGCGCTGCACGCCTAGTGCGCCTGTCGCGCGCCCATTTCGATGCCTGGGCGGGCCAGCACCCCGGGGCGGCACTGCACCTGATGAACAACCTGGCCCAGATGGGCGCACGGCGTCTGGCCGTCACCACGCGCCAGTTGCGCGCCGTGCTGGAATGATTTCAGCAAAAAATGGCTTTGGCCCTTTTAAAATAAGCGCCAAAAGCTATTGAAAAAATAGCAAAACTAGCCGTCCATTGCCGGGGTGTACGGCCGGGAAATGGGTGTCCGAATGCAAAAAAGCCCCATTTCTGCCTCGCAGTGCGACAATAGCAGGCTAAATGACAAGTTCCTTTTCCAATTTATCGCTGGCCGAGCCGCTGGCGCGCGCCGTGGCCGAGATGGGCTACGAGTCCATGACGCCTATCCAGGCGCAGGCCATTCCGGTCGTGCTGACCGGCAAGGACGTGATGGGCGCAGCCCAGACGGGCACCGGCAAGACAGCGGCGTTTTCCCTGCCCCTGCTGCAGCGCTTGCTCAAGCACGAGAGCAGTTCGACCTCTCCCGCCCGCCACCCCGTGCGCGCCCTGGTGCTGCTGCCCACGCGTGAACTGGCCGACCAGGTCGCGCAGCAGATCGCGTTGTACGCCAAGTACACCAAGCTGCGCAGCACCGTGGTGTTTGGCGGCATGGACATGAAGCCCCAGACCATCGAGCTCAAAAAGGGTGTCGAGGTGCTGGTGGCTACGCCAGGGCGGCTGCTCGACCACATCGAGGCCAAGAACGCGGTGCTCAACCAGGTCGAGTACGTGGTGCTCGACGAGGCCGACCGCATGCTTGACATCGGTTTCCTGCCCGACCTGCAGCGCATCCTGAGCTACCTGCCCAAACAGCGCACCACGCTGCTGTTTTCGGCCACCTTCTCGCCCGAAATCAAGCGCCTGGCGGGCAGCTACCTGCAAGACCCGGTCACCATCGAGGTAGCGCGGCCCAATGAGACCGCATCCACCGTCGAGCAGCACTTCTACAGCGCCAACGACGACGGCAAGCGCCACGCCATCCACCAGGTGCTCAAGTCCCGGGGCATCAAGCAGGCCTTCATCTTCGTCAACAGCAAACTCGGCTGCGCGCGCCTGGCCCGCAGCCTGGAGCGTGAGGGCCTCAAGACCACCGCGCTGCACGGCGACAAGAGCCAGGACGAGCGCCTCAAGGCCCTCGACGCCTTCAAGCAGGGCGCCGTCGATCTGCTGGTGTGCACCGACGTGGCCGCGCGCGGCCTGGACATCAAGGATGTGCCGGCGGTGTTCAACTTTGACGTGCCCTTCAATGCCGAAGACTACGTCCACCGCATCGGCCGCACGGGCCGCGCGGGCGCCTCGGGTCTGGCGGTCACGCTGGTGTCGAGCAGCGATGCGCGCCTGGTGGCCGACATCGAGAAGCTGCTGAAGAAAAAGATCGAGATCGAAGCGCTCGAATACGACGAAGACCGTCCGCGCGGCCGCATCAACGACGGCCGCCGCCACTGGCGGGACGTCGAAGGTGCTGAAGAAGGTGCGCCGCCCCGGGCTGCGCCGCCCGAGCGTGCGCCCTACGGCGAACGTGCACCGCGCCCGCAGCGCGGGGGGTTCCGCCCGGCGCAGGCCTCGCGCGATCCCTTCTTCGACCAGCCCTACGAAGCGCCCGCTGCCGAGGTCAAACCCACCTGGGAAGTCCCCGAGCGCGCCGCCACGGGCCGTATTTCGCCCAACATCAAGCCCAAGCGCAAGGTGGCGGCCCTGTTCAAGTCCTCGGACACCGTGGCCTGAACCTGACGGCACCTCGTGGGTGCCTTGCATGCAAAAAATGCCTGAAGCGCTTGCCAGTCAAGCGCTTTTTGCTATCAAAATTGCAAATCAGCCCGGGGCCTGAGCCTGCGGGCACTGCACCTGCAGGAGTTCGCGCTCGGCCAGAGTGGCGCCAAANNCGCACGGCGCTGAGCTGCCCTCCCCACACACAGCCGGTGTCCAGCGCCAGCAGGTCGGGGCGGCTCATGTAGCCCAGCGTGGACCAGTGGCCAAAGGCCAGCAGCGTGCCTGCCGTGCGGCGTCCGGGCACGTCGAACCAGGGCATCAGACCGGGCGGTGCGCTGCCTGCGTTCTCCGTGCTCTCGAAATCCATCACCCCATCGGGCGAGCAGAAGCGCAGCCGTGTGAGGGCGTTGACGATCACGCGCAGCCGGTCGGTGCCGGTCAGCGCCTCCTGCCAATGGTCGGGCTGGTTGCCATACATCTGGTGCAGAAAGGCTGGCAGCGCGTCGCCGCGCAGCACCGCATGGACTTCGTCCGCCAGGCGCAGCAGGTCGGCGGCAGTCCAGGCGGGCAGGGCGCCGGCGTGCAGCATCAGCAGGGTTTCGCCGCCGTGCTCATGCGCGATGGCCAAGGGCTGCCGGCGCAACCAGTCCAGCAGACCGTCGCGGTCATCGGCCTGCAGCACGGCTGCCAACGTGTCGCGGCGCGAGGGCTTGCGCGCGCCGTGCGCCGTGGCCAGCAGGTGCAGGTCGTGGTTGCCCAGCAGGCAGCGCAGCGCACCCTCGTGCGCCATGCAGCGGCGCAGCACCGCGGCCGAGTCGGGGCCCCGGTTGACCAGATCGCCCAGCAGGAAGGCGGTGTCGCGGCTCGGGGAGAAGCCGATCAGGTCCAGCAGGCGCTGCAGAGCCGCGTCGCAGCCCTGCACATCGCCGATACAGTAAAGTGCCATGGTGTTCTTTTTGACGTTGAATCCATGGATTTTCTGCTGATTGCGTTCCTGACCCTTCTCAATGGGGTGTTTGCCATGTCGGAGCTGGCCCTGGCGTCGAGCCGCAAGGCGCGCCTGACAGCGATGGCCCAGGGGGGGGACAAGGGCGCACAGGCTGCGCTGGACCTGCTGGACAACCCGACGCAGTTTCTCTCGTCGGTGCAGGTGGGCATCACCTCCATCGGCATGCTCAACGGCATCATTGGTGAGGCCGCCTTCAGCGATGACCTGACGGTGTGGCTGCATGCGCTGGGCATGCCCGAACGGGCGGCCAGCATCTCTGCCACGGCCCTGGTGGTGACCATCATCACCTTCATCACCATCGTCTTTGGCGAACTGGTGCCCAAGCGCATTGGACAGCTCTACCCGGA
>DMZZ01000352.1:5755-9387 GCA_003484805.1 Comamonadaceae bacterium
ATCGTGGCCAGCCTGGAAGAGGGGCGTGAGGCGGGGGTGATCGAGCACCATGAGCACCAGATGGTGCAGAACGTCTTTCGCCTCGACGACCGGTCGCTCACCTCCATCATGGTGCCGCGCAGCGATGTGCAATGGCTCGACGCCAGCCACAGCGTGGCACAGGCCCTGCAACTGGCCAGCACGGCGGGTGACAAGGGGGCGCACTCGTGGTATCCGGTGTGCCGGGGCTCGCTCGACGACGTTGTGGGTGTCATCAGCGTGGCGCGCCTGCTGGAACTGGGGTTGCAGGCCGATGGCCAGATCGGTCAGTTCGCGCAGCCTGCCTCGTTTCTGCCGGAAACCCTCAGTGGCATGGAACTGCTCGAGCAGTTCCGCGCACGCCTGGGCCGCATGGTGTTCGTGGTGGACGAATATGGCGTGGTGCAGGGCATCATGACCCCGCGCGACCTGCTCGAAGCCATTACCGGTGAATTGCAGCCGGGGGCCACTGTTGATGCCTGGGCCGTGCAAAGAGAAGATGGTTCGTGGCTGCTGGAGGGCCTGGTGCCCGTGGCGGAACTCAAGGCCCGGCTGGATATTCGGGATCTGCCCGAGGAAGACCGGGGCCGCTATAACACGCTGGCCGGATTATTGATGGCCGAATCAGGGCATTTGCCGGGCGTGGGGGAGCGCATCACCTGCGCGGGCTGGATATTCGAGGTTCTGGACCTCGATGGCAAACGCATCGACAAGGTGCTGGCCTCGAAAGAAGAGCCTGCCCAATAGGCGCTGTGCGCAGAGTGAAATATCTTTCGTTGTACGAGCGGGTTTAAATAGGGAGGGCACTGCACATTATGGATAATTTCCCTATAATCATTTGCATTGTCCACCAACCACCCCTTGCACCATGACCAGTTACAAAGAACTCCTGAAGCAGCGTGAAGCCCTTGAGCAGCAAATCAATGAAGCCCGGCGTCAGGAGCTGGCAGGTGCCATTGCCCAGGTCCGGGCTCTGGTTGCCGAATATGGTCTTTCGCAGGATGACGTATTCCCTGCCGCTCGTGCCCGCAGCGTGTCCAGCGGCACCAAGGTCGCTCCCAAATACCGCGATCCCGCCACGGGCCAGACCTGGACGGGGCGCGGCAAAGCCCCTAAATGGATTCAGAACCAGGACCGGGCGCAATTCGTCATTTAAAAAAGTCCGCTTCGGCGGACTTTTTTATGGTGGCAGGTAAATGCCGCCGCACGACCGCAGAATGGGATAACTCCCTCCAATACCGGGCGGCCAGTATGGGGTAACGGTGCGCTGGGGTGCTCGCCTTTCAGGTTTTTGTCAGCCCGCTGAATTAACCGGGCATGTGATGCTGGAGGGTTAAAAAAGGGGGCGGCGGGAGGTGTCCCCTTCGCTGGCAGTGCCCATGCACGTGCATGGGCCATTGCAGTGAATTGGAAGGGTGCCAGAATGGCTCTGTTGCCCCACACCAGGAGTCTCTTCATGGCCAGTAAACCCCCCCGCCCGATACGCCACGCATTTGCCTCCACGCTCAAGAGTTTCAAGACCTCATCGGGAAAAACGGGACAGTTCTATTCCTTGCCCGCGCTGGCGCGCCAGTTTCCGCATATTCGGCGGCTGCCGGTGTCCATCCGCATCGTGCTCGAATCGGTGCTGCGCAACTGCGACGGCCGCAAGGTGACCGCCGAGCATGTGCGCGAGCTGGCCCACTGGGAGCCGAATGCCGAGCGAAAGGACGAGATCCCGTTCGTCGTCTCGCGCGTAGTGCTGCAAGACTTCACCGGTGTGCCGCTGCTGGCCGATCTGGCCGCCATGCGCAGCACGGCCGCGCGCCTGGGCAAGAACCCCAAGAAGATCGAGCCGCTGGTGCCTGTGGACCTGGTGGTGGACCACTCCATCATGGTCGATCACTATGGCAAGAAGAATTCGCTCGACCTGAACATGAAACTCGAATTCCAGCGCAACCGCGAGCGCTACGAGTTCATGAAATGGGGCATGCAGGCCTTTGACACCTTTGGCGTGGTGCCCCCGGGCTTCGGCATCGTGCACCAGGTCAACCTCGAATACCTCGCGCGCGGCGTGCACAAGCGCAAGGACGGCGTGTATTTCCCCGACACCCTGGTGGGCACCGACAGCCACACCACCATGATCAACGGCATCGGCGTGGTGGGCTGGGGCGTGGGCGGCATCGAGGCCGAGGCTGCCATGCTGGGCCAGCCCGTGTACCTCCTCACGCCCGACGTGGTGGGCTTCGAGATGACGGGCCAGTTGCGCGAAGGCGTCACCGCCACCGACCTGGTGCTCACCGTGACGGAGCTGCTGCGCCAGCACAAGGTGGTGGGCAAGTTCGTCGAATTCTTTGGCGAGGGCACACGCACCCTGGCACTGCCCGACCGCGCCACCATCGCCAACATGGCGCCCGAATACGGCGCCACGATGGGCTTCTTCCCGGTCGATGAAAAAACCCTGGACTATTTCCGTGGCACGGGCCGCACCAAGGGCGAGATCGAAGCCTTCGAGGCCTATTTCAAGGCGCAGGGCCTGTTTGGCGTGCCGATGGCGGGCGAAGTGGACTATTCGCAGGTCGTGAAGCTCGACCTGGGGCAAGTCACTCCCAGCCTGGCCGGCCCCAAGCGTCCACAGGACCGCATCGAGCTGGGCAAGGTCAGCCACCAGTTTGCCGACCTTTTCAGCAAACCCAATGCGCAAAACGGCTTCAACCGCCCGGCCGAGTTGCTGCACACGCGCGTGCAAATCCACCGCCGCGATGTGGTGGTGGCGGGGGCCACGCCCGACGGCAAGCCCACCCCGGCGGGTGCGTCGCGCTCTCTGGCCGAGATGGAGTCCAACAAGCCCGCTCTCGCCATCGCTCACGCGCAGACCAGCACGGCCACGCTGCCCTCCCAGGGCGCCGACCCCACGGTGGGCCACGGCGATGTGCTGATTGCCGCCATCACCAGCTGCACCAACACCAGCAACCCCAGCGTTTTGCTGGCCGCAGGTCTTTTGGCCAAGAAGGCAGTGGAGGCGGGGCTCAAGGTGCAACCGCACATCAAGACATCGCTCGCGCCGGGCTCGCGCATCGTCACCGAATACCTCACCGAAACCGGCCTGCTGCCCTACCTGGAAAAGCTCGGCTTCGCGCTGGCGGGCTACGGCTGCACCACCTGCATCGGCAATGCAGGCGATCTGACGCCCGAGCTCAACGAAGCCATCACCAGCAACGACCTGGTCTGCGCGGCCGTGCTCTCGGGCAACCGCAACTTCGAGGCGCGCATCCACCCCAACCTCAAGGCCAACTTTCTCGCCAGCCCGCCGCTGGTGGTGGCCTATGCGATTGCCGGCACCGTGCTCAAAGACCTGATGACCGAACCGGTGGGCAAGGGCAAAGGTGGGCGCGACGTGTACCTGGGCGACATCTGGCCCACCAGCGAGGAAATCCACGCCTTGATGAAATTCGCGATGAAGGGCAAGGCCTTCCGCGAGAACTACGCCCGGGTCGCCACCGACCCTGGCGCGCTGTGGAAAAAAATCAAGGGGGTCAGTGGCACCACCTATACCTGGCCCGCCAGCACCTACATTGCCGAGCCGCCATTCTTTGCCCATTTTGCTATCGAAAAAGAAGCTGAAGGCGCACGTC
>DMZZ01000066.1:0-142 GCA_003484805.1 Comamonadaceae bacterium
GCGAGCGCGAGAACGCCCAGGCCGCGTGCCTGCCCATCCGGCCGATGCAGCTCTCCTTCAACGCACCGGTGCCGCGCAAGCTGGCGGCGGCCATTCGCCTCAAGGGCCCGCAGGAATCGGTGGCGCCCCGGTTCGATGGCGA
>DMZZ01000066.1:296-2772 GCA_003484805.1 Comamonadaceae bacterium
GCAAGGAGGCCCCGGCGCTGCTGCCCGTGACGCTGCGCAACGTCGAGGCCGACCTGCGCGTGCAGGGCCTGCAGGTCGGCAGCGGCGGGGTGCCTGCGGGCAAGGTCAGCACACTGCGCCCGCAGGAGGACGCCGAGATCATTGCCTGGTTCCGCAAACTGCAGCAGTACGACAGCACCCAGGTGGAGCGCTCGAAGGCGCGGCGCGATGTCAAAGGCCCGCTGCCCAAGGTGATCGACAGCGACAAGGAGTATGTGCAATCGCGCATGCTCTCTCTGCTCGGTGGCCAGAGCGGCGTGCGCACGCTCGACCTGCCCCGGCCTGCCAGCGCCGACCCGCGCCCGTTCGAGGTGGTGGGCATTCCGCTGGGTGCCGGTTTCCATGTGGTGGAGATCGCCTCGCCCCTGCTCGGCGCCGCACTGCTCGATGCGCGTCACGGCGCCGCGCGGACCATGTTTGTGCGCACCTCGGCGCTGGTGACCAACCTGGGCGTGCACTTCAAGCTCGGGCGCGAGAACGCGCTGGCCTGGGTGACCACGCTCGACCGGGGCCTGCCCGTGGCGGGCGCGCGCGTGCGCGTATCCGACTGCCACGGTCGCGAACTGGCCACCGGCACCACCGACGCCCAGGGCGTGGCGCGCATCGAGGGCCTGTCGTCCGACCCGCCGCTGTGCAATGGCCCGGGCGAGGGCGGCAACGCGTATTTCGTCAGCGCACGCCACCAGGGGCCGGACGGCGTGCAGGACATGGCATTCACCTGGAGCGACTGGCAGCGCGGCATCGAGCCCTGGCGCTTCAACGTGCCCACCAGCAACGACCCGCGCCCCGACGAGCGCGCGCACACCATCTTCGACCGCACCCTGCTGCGGGCCGGAGAAACCGTATCGATGAAGCACCTGCTGCGCAGCGAGACGCGCGGAGGTTTTGGCGTGCCCGAGGCGGCGCCCGACACCCTGGCCATCACCCATCTCGGTAGCGGCCAGCAATTCACGCAAGCGCTGGTCTGGCGCAAAACGGCCACGGGCGGGCGCAGCGCGCACAGCAGCTTTGCCGTGCCGCCGGCCGCCAAGCTGGGCGTGTACGAAGTGGAGCTGCGCGGCAGCCGGGGCGAGGGCTACAGCCTGATCACGGGCCAGTTCCGCGTCGAGGAATTCCGCCTGCCCGTGCTGGAGGGCCGTGTCGGCCCGGCTGACAAGGCGCCGCTGGTCAATGTGCGCTCGGTGCCGGTGGGCGTGCAGGTGAATTACGTGGCGGGCGGCGCAGCGGCGCAATTGCCGGTGCGCGTGTCGGCCCTGGTGCGCAGCCGCTATCTGCATTTTGACGACTACGACACCTTCAGCTTCGGTCCGCCGCGCGTGCGCCAGCCCGCCAGCGGTGCAGGCGAGGAAGAAGAAACCGCGCGCCAGGATGCCCGCGTGGTGGCCGACAAGCTGCCGCTCACCCTGGACCGCAATGGCGCAGGCCGTGTCACCCTGGAAGAGGTGCCACGTGCCGGCACCGTGCAGGACCTTGTGGTCGAGGCCACCTACGCCGACCCCAATGGCGAGGTGCAGACGCTGCGCAGCACCACGCCGCTGTGGCCCGCCGCCGTGCTGGCCGGCATCAAGACCGAGGGCTGGGTCTCGGCCCGCCAGAAAATCCGTTTCCAGGCGCTGGCGCTTACCCCCGACGGCAAGCCTGCCGCCGACGTGCCGCTGCAGGTGCAGGCCATTGCGCGCATCACCACCAGCAGCCGCAAGCGCATGGTGGGCGGCTTCTACAGCTACGACAACCAGACCGAAACCAAGGACCTGGGCACGGTGTGCACCGGCAAGAGCGACGCGAGTGGCCTGCTGCTGTGCGAGACCAAGCTTGACGAACCCGGTGAGGTGGAACTGGTGGTCACGGCGCGCGACAAAAATGGCAACACCTTCGACGCCGCTGCTTCGGTGTGGGTCACGCGCCAGGGCGAGCTGTGGTTTGGCGGCGAGAACCACGACCGCATCGACCTGCTGCCCGAAAAGAAGCGCTACGAGCCTGGCGAAACCGCGCGCCTGCAGGTGCGCATGCCGTTCCGCTTCGCCACGGCCCTGGTGGCGGTGGAGCGCGAGGGCATCATCGACACGCAGGTGGTGCAGCTCAACGGCCAGGACCCCACGGTGAGCCTGAAAATCCAGGAAGGCTGGGGCCCCAACGTGTATGTGAGCGTGCTGGCGCTGCGCGGGCGCCTGCGCGAGGTGCCGTGGTACAGCTTCTTCACCTGGGGCTTCAAGGCACCGCGCGAGTGGTGGAGCGCCTTCTGGTACGAGGGCAAGGAATATGTGGCGCCCACGGCGCTGGTGGACCTCTCCAAGCCCGCCTTCCGCCTGGGCGTGGCCGAGCTCAAGGTGGGCACCCGGGCGCACCAGATCGACGTGAAGGTGGTGGCCGACAAAGAGAGCTACCCCGTGCGCGGCAAGGCGCAGGTCACCATCACCGCCACCTTGCCCGACGGCAA
>DMZZ01000223.1:0-1320 GCA_003484805.1 Comamonadaceae bacterium
CCCCCGGTCTGCGCATGCACCTGGCGCCCAGCTACGGCAAGCCGCGCAATGTGGGCCAGGCCATGGTGGACCGGCTTTTCGCGCATGGCGACGATGGCCGCATCCCCACGGTGGCCGTCACCGGCACCAACGGCAAGACCACCACCGCCCGCCTGATCGCACACCTGTTCACCGCCCAGGGCCTGCGCGTGGGCATGACCAACACCGATGGCGTGTATGTGAATGGCCGCCAGATCGACAGTGGCGACTGTAGCGGCCCCAAGAGCGCGCGCAACGTGCTGCTGCACCCCGAGGTGGACGCAGCCGTGTTCGAGACCGCGCGCGGCGGCATCCTGCGCGAAGGCCTGGGCTTTGACCGCTGCCAGGTGGCCGTGGTCACCAACATCGGCGAAGGCGATCATCTGGGGCTGAACTACATCACCACGGTGGACGACCTGGCCGTCCTCAAACGCGTGATCGTGCAGAACGTGGCCCCCAGCGGCTATGCCGTGCTCAACGCCACCGACCCCATCGTCGCCGCCATGGCCACGGCCTGCCCGGGCAAGATCATCTACTTTGCCAGCGACCGCCACCACCCCGTGATGGCCACGCACCGCGCCCAGGGCCATCGCACGGTGTATGTCGATGGCGACTCGATCGTGGCGGCAGAAGGCTCATGGCGCGAGTCGATCCACCTGCGCGATGTGCCGATCACGCGCAACGGCCGGATTGCCTTCCAGGTCGAGAACGTCATGGCCAGCGTCGCTGCCGCCTGGGGGGTGGGCCTGCCCTGGCAGACCATTCGCCGGGGCCTCTCGGGTTTTGTCAACGACAGCGACAACGCGCCCGGCCGCTTCAATGTGATGGACTACCGCGGTGCCACCGTGATCGCCGACTACGGCCACAACCCGGACGCCATGCGTGCCCTGGTGCAGGCGGTGGACGCACTGCCCGGCAACCGCCGCAGCGTGGTCATCAGTGGCGCGGGGGACCGGCGCGACGAGGACATCCGTGCGCAGACCGTCATCCTGGGCGCCGCTTTCGACGATGTGATCCTGTACCAGGACGCGGCCCAGCGCGGCCGCTCCGACGGCGAGGTGATGGCGCTGCTGCGCGAGGGGCTGCAAGGCGCCACCCGCACGCGCCATGTGGAAGAAATCCGGGGCGAATTCGTCGCCATCGACACGGCGCTGTCGCGCCTGCAGCCCGGCGACCTGTGCCTGGTGCTGGTGGACCAGGTCGAGGAAGCCCTGGCGCATCTGGCCCGGTGCTGCGAGCCGTCTGCCGGGGCGACGGCATGAAGCACCCCGCTACGCTGCGCGCAGGGCTTGCCGCCCTGGC
>DMZZ01000223.1:1447-2893 GCA_003484805.1 Comamonadaceae bacterium
TTCCCGCAGCCGCTGCGCAAGCAGGAGGAGGTGTTCAGCGAGCGCATGTCCATCCTGTTCAAGCGCCTGCGCATCGTGCGCATGGTGGACCCGGCGCGCAATGTGCTGGTCTACCTGACCTATTCCGAAAAGCTCATCGACGGATCGCCGCAAAACAGCGTGACGGCCGTGCCGGTGGCGCGGGAAACACCCATTCCGGTAAAGCCCTGAAACTCCTGAAAAGATAGCTGCTTGCGCTTGATAGAAAACATTTTCAGATAGTTTTCAGTCTGAAAATCAATCACGGCAAACGCTAACAGCTCATTTTTCAGTAGCAATCTGCCGCAGCGCCTGCTCGAAGACCTCGGGCGGCTGGCCGCCCTGGATCAGGTGGCGGTCGTTGACGATGACCGCAGGCACCGAATGAATGCCTTGCCGCTGATAGAACTGCTCGCGCTCGCGCACTTCCTCGGCAAAACGGTCAGACGCCAGCACGTCCCGTGCCGCATCGGCGTCCAGCCCCACCTCGCGGGCCAGACGCACCAGAACCTCGTGGTTGCCCGGGTTTTCGCCTTCGGTGAAGTAGGCCTTGAACAAGGCCTGCTTGAGCGCCAGCTGCCGCCCCTCTTCGCCCGCCCAGTGCAGCAGGCGGTGCGCATCGAACGTGTTGTAGATCCGGCTGCGCTGGTCCATGCGGAAGGTGAACCCCAACGCAGCGCCGCGCGCCACGATGGCCTCGCGCGTGCGCTGGCTCTGCTCGGGGCTGGCGCCGTATTTTTCCTGCAGGTGCTCGCCCATGTCCTGCCCCTCGGGCGCCATGGCCGGATTGAGCTCGAACGGCTGGAAATGCAGATCCAGCACCACCGCTCCCTGCAATGCCGCAGCGGCCCGCTGGAGCGACAGCAGCCCGATGGCGCACCACGGGCACGAGATGTCGGAAACGAAGTCGATTTTCAGGGTCTGGGGCATGGCGGTGATGGGTCGATGAAATGCTTGGGCGCCATCGTAGGCCCATGGCAATGCCCTTGCCCGCCGAGGGCCGGGCGGTCTTGTGACGTCCGATCGTGCGTGGACAGTGCAGGAAATTTCAAGACCTTCATTGTTCTGAATACTGGAACAGTCAGTTTGATACTGGATAGTTTTTCTTTGAACTAATGAGGCGTACAGTTCAACCCATCGATGAGACACAGCCCTTGCGGCCCCTCACCGACCCGGATCAGCACCCTGACGCCATGGCTGCAGACCCGTTTTCTGAAACATTTTTTCTGAAGGACTTCACCATGACCGCATCCCGCATTCTCTCCATCGCCGCCCTTGCCGCTTTCGCCTCGTTCGGCGCCCAGGCCAGCGAACTGTATGGCTCCGAAATCGAAGCCAACTTCCAGTCCACCCGCGACCGCGCCGAAGTCCAGGCCGAAGCCGCCCAGGCTGTGGCCCATTTCAAGAACTTCGAAGTGGCCGACGCTC
>DMZZ01000108.1:0-10104 GCA_003484805.1 Comamonadaceae bacterium
AGCAACACCTGCTGGGCCCGCCCCCGCTCGCCCAGGGCTTCGAAGGTCTTGGCGAGCCAGTCGGACGCCTCGATGAACATCCGGTTCTCGTCCAGCACCTGCTGGAAGGTGTTGCGGGCATTGTCGTACTCGCCCTTGTGGAAGTAGACCTTGCCCAGGCCCGTGCGCGCCCAGGGCACGCTGCGCGCTGCCAGCACCGATTCGAACACGGCCCTTGCGCCATCGAAATCGCCCACCTTGAGTTGCAGGTCGCTCTTGATGCGCAAGATCTCCTGCGGCTTGGCCGCCTCGGCATTGAGCAGGCTGTCGCAGCGGTCAATCGCTGCCGCGTAGTCCTTGGATCGGATGGCTTCCTCGATGCTGCGCAGGGCCTGCTTCTTG
Source organism: Comamonadaceae bacterium (assembly GCA_003484805.1). GTDB lineage: Bacteria > Pseudomonadota > Gammaproteobacteria > Burkholderiales > Burkholderiaceae_C > Simplicispira. The sequence continues at coordinate 382 of DMZZ01000108.1, forward strand.
ACGATGAGGCGCTCGAGCCGGCTCTCCAGGATGCTCTGGTTGATGGGCTTGAGCAGGTACTCGTCGGGCTTGACCTCGGCAGCGCCCATCACCATCTCGGCGGTTTTCTCCGCCGTCACCATGACCCAGATTGTCGAGACGCCGATGTAGTCGTGCAGGCGCGCCTCGTCGAGCACCTGCTGTCCGTTGAGCCCGGGGCCCAGGTTGTAGTCGCAGATCACCACGTCATAGCGGCTGCCGCGCAACATGCTCAGCGCCTCCTTGCCATTGGCAGCAGTGTCCACCTGGGTGACACCCATGGCGCGGACGATATCGCGCAGGATGGTGCGCATGCCCTGGAAGTCATCGACAACGAGGGTGCGTGCTTTGGTCAGTGATACAGACATGGAATTCTTCCCGAGATCAAGGCAGCCGGACAACGAAGCAGCCGCCACCGTAGGCGCCGCCATTCTCGATGATGAGCATGCCCTGGCGCCCGCCATTCCTGTGCATTGCCGCGACCTGCGCGGAAAAATGGAACCCCAGCCCGGTGCTGCCGTTGAGGAAATTCACGCCCCGGCTCGCCGCCATCGCCTCATCGCGCAGCATCGAGGGGGGATAGCCTGTGCCGTTGTCCTCCACGCGCAACTCCAGCCAGCCGTCTTTGGCCTGCGCGGTCACGCGGATCTTGTCCTGCGTGTACTGGTAGGCGTTGTTCAGGGCGTTGAGCAGCACGCCGGCGACCAGATCGCGGTCCACGTACCAGACGCAGTCGTCACTGCAGTCCATGGACAGCTCGATCTTCTTGAAATCCATGACCGACCGGTTCTGCAGCAGCACGTCGCCGATCAGTTCGGCGATGGAACACTCGGCGATGTCCACGGGATAGATCGCCTTGTCCAGCTTGTACAGGCTGAGCAACTGGATCAGGTTGGAGTTCATCCGGTTGGCCTGGTAGATGACACCGCCCAGGTCTTCATAGGCCTGCAGGTCGCCGACCTTCTTGCACTGGTCCGATATCTTTTCCAGTTCGCTGATCTGCACGTTCAGCGAGTTCTTCATGTCGTGGATGGACGAGGCAATCAAGTCCGTGAAACTAATGTCATCTTGCGCCATGCTCTCACCCTCCGTACTCGCGGACGACTCCCGCCGCAAACCCTTATCGTGCCATGCCTGCGGATATCCCTGGTTGACGCAGGACAGTCATCCCAGCCGCGCCTCCAGCCAGCCGCGCAGGCTGTTGATGAAGGCCCAGCCCTGCACGCGCGGCAGGTCCTCCAGGCGCACCACGGCCTCCTGCACGCGGCCCTCGCGCAGCGCCACGGCGCGGCCCACGCCGGGCAGCAGGCCGCAGGCCAGCGGCGGCGTGACCCAGCGGCCGTCGAGCCGCATGGCGATATTGCCGAAGGTGCCCTCGGTGATTTCGCCTTCCTCGTTCCACAGCACGGTGTCGAACACGCCCGGTGCGGCGGGCGCGAAGGCGGCGTAGTGCGCGCGCCGCGTGGTCTTGTGGCGCACGAATTCGCCGTGCGCCTCGGCCAGCGGGCGCTCGGCCAGCCGCAGCACGACGGGCTCGGGCGTGGGCTGCAACGCAAAAGCCTCGGCGCGCGGCGCACCCGCCGCACCCTGCAGCAGGCGCACGCGCCAGGCCCCTTGCGGGTGCGCGGCCGCAAGGTCGTGCAAGCACTGCTGCACCACGGCACCGTCCCAGGGGTGGTTGAAATGCGCGGCCGCCTGCTGCATGCGCGCCAGGTGCTCGTCCCGGTGGCGGAACGCGCCGCCGTCGAGCCGCAGGGTTTCCAGAATGTCGAAAGGCATGCTCGCCCGCTCCACAAAGGCGCGCTTGTGGCGCCACTCGTTCCATTCGGCATCCGCCGTGGCGTCCGCCGTGATGCCGCTGCCGATGCCGCAGCGCGCCTGCCCGCCCCGCAGCACCACGGTGCGGATGGGCACATTGAAGGTGGCGCGGATGCCGCCCGCGCCATCGGGCCGCACCAGGCCCACGGCGCCGCAATACACGCCGCGCGGCGCGCTCTCCAGCGCGCGGATCAACTGCATGGCGCGCACCTTGGGGGCACCCGTGACCGAGCCGCAGGGGAACAAGGCCGCGAACACGTCCGCCAGCGAGACACCCTTGCCCGTACGCGCCCGCACGTCGGAGGTCATCTGCCACACGGTGGGGAGCCGCTCGGTGGCAAAGAGCGCGGGCACGCGCACGCTGTGCGGCTGGGCGATACGCGAGAGGTCGTTGCGCAGCAGGTCCACGATCATCACGTTCTCGGCCCGCTCCTTGGGCGCCGTGCGCAGGTGTTCGGCCTGCCGCGCGTCCTCCTCGGGCGTGGCGCCGCGCGGGGCCGTGCCCTTCATGGGGCGAGCCAGGATGTCGCCGCCGCCCGGCGCACCGTGCCAGTCGAAGAACAGTTCGGGGGAGACGGAGAGCACCTGCTCACCCCCCGCGTCGATGTGCGCCGCGTAGCCGCCGGGCTGGGCGCGCTGCAGCGCGGCAAACAGCGCGGCGGGGCTGCCCTGCAGGGTGCCGGTGAGCGGCGCGGTGTAGTTGACCTGGTACAGCTCGCCCGCACGGATGGCCTGCTGGATGCGGGCCAGGGCGGCATCGAAGGCGGAGCGGTCGTGGCCGCCCTGCCATTGCACCTGGGCGCTGTCTTCCGTTGGATCATCAGGCCAGGGTTGCGGCGCGTCATGCACGGCGAACCAGGCCAGCGGGCCGTCGGCGGAGTGGACCTGCAGGGCGGCATCGAACGCGGGGGCCGCCTCGTAGCGCACGTAACCCACGCACCAGCGGCCCTGCTGCGCGGCGGCGTGCACGGCCTGCAGCACGCCGCGCACTTCGTGCAGCGCATGGGTAGCCAGCACCTCGCGCGGGGCACTGAAGACGTGGCGCAGGCGGGGGGCGGCGGGGTCCAGCGGCTGGGTGAAGTCGAGGCGGGCCGTGGTGCTCATGGCAAGCCCGCGATGAAGTTGCGCTTGGGCTTGTAGCGCACGCGCAGTTCGGCCAGCCATTCGGCCTGTTCCTGGGGTGCCAGGCGCTCCAGGATGGCGCGCACCAGTTCCAGCGGCTTGGCGTAGGGCGACGAGGCGGCTGCCATGGCTTCCTCGAATACACGGTGCAGCAGTTGGGCCGCGGCGGTATTGTGGCGTTTGGGCAGCTTGCGGGCCAGGGTTTCCAGCGCTCCGGCCATGCAGCGGGTGCCGCTTTGCTGCGCCAGGGCCAATGCCGCGTCCAGCGCGCGTTCGGCCAGAAGCCAGCTGACGCGCACGCTGACGTCACGTGCCGCTGCCCCCCCCGGCTGCCGGAAGCGGCCTTCGCGCTGCTCTGCCCAGGCGAACAGTTCGGCGCGGTAGGCAGCGCGGTCGCACCCGGCACGCTCGGCGGCCTTGAGCACGGATTGGTATACGTCCGGCGAGGCATTGCCGCCCAGGCGGCGGCGCCAAATGGCCAGCGCCTCGTCGTTCCAGCCCTCGCGCTCGTAGCAGCGCAGCAGGTCCTCCTCGCTGCGCCAGTCCTGGGGGTGGCGTTGGGCGGCGGCTTGCGCCCACTGCAGGGCTTCGCGGTACCAACCCTGGGCTTCGCACAGGGCCACGAGTTCATGGAATTCGTCCGCCTCGGCGGCACTGGCGGCCATGGCATCGCGCAGTGCACGCGGGTCGCCCTGGGCCGCGATGCTGGCAAGGTAGCGGCCGCGCAGCTGGCTGCGCTGGTAGTCGTAGCGGCCCGCGGCCGGGTGGCTGCGCTGCCAGGCATCCCAGTCCTCGCGCACACGCTCGGTGTAGCGGGCCAGCACGGCGGGGCCGACGGCGGCCAGAATGACTTTCTCGTCCCACAGGCCCCAGGGGTCTTCCGCCATGAGCGCGAACCAGCGGTCCACCCAGGCAGTGGGCGGCGGCGCGGCGCGCAGGGCCTGGGTGAGCAGCGCGACCAGTTCCTCCATCAGAGCGCCCATCTCACCGTCCGAATCGTCGGCATGTTCGGCCACCTTGTACAGGCAGCGCAGCGCGTGTTCGCACAGCGCGCGCAGTTCGGCCGGGTCGCGCTGCAGCCAGGGCCGCAGCAGGGGCAGCACCCGGCCCGCGCGGCGCATGTAGGTGGGCAGCTCGTGCCAGTCGAGATAGTCGCCGCGCAGCCGCAGCATGTCGCCGATGGCACCGCGCAACAGCTTGGTGTCACTGCCCGCGCTGTGCTCGGCGTGCCAGGCCTTGAGGTCGGCCATGAGGCTGCCGTCGTTCTCGGCCCAGGCCCAGAGGCGTTGGGCCAGGGCCTCGGCGGTCTGCGCCTGCACGAAGGCGCGCAGCGCGTCACGACGGCTGGCCTGGGTGCGGGCGCGCTTGGCGGCAGCGGCCACCTTCCGGTCGGCCTGCGCATCGGGCGCGGGAGCCTTGCCGCCCCGTTCGCCCCGCCAGGCCAGGCACAGCGCCACGAGGTGCTTGCAGAAGTGGCCATCCTGCGCGTGGGGGCAGTCGCATTCGCCGTCCAGGTCGTCGCCCTCGTCGATCCACACGCGCACCTGGTAGGCCTGCGTGCCCTGCACCACGGCCTGCAGGGCGGCCTGCTCGCCCGGCGCGAGTGCAGGGCTCTCCAGGGTCTCTATGGCGCCGCTGGCGGCGTAGATCTGGCCGCGCGCGAACACGGCGGGGCCACTCATGTGCCGCAAGGCAGCATCGGACAGCAAAGGCAGCCACGCGGGGCTGGCGGTGGGGCGTCCCATGGGGGTTCTAATGATAAAAAGTGGCTTCAGCGCTTTTCCAAAAGGCGCCATCAGCTATTAAAAACAGAGCAAAATCGTTCGACTACGCTGCGCCCTACTCTGCCACAGACAGCGGCGTCGCCATGTCTGCAAAGATTTTTCTCATGGGCTCTGGATCAGGCCGGGCTGCGATGAAGTGCATGCCTTCAAACATCCGCCCATGCGTACCACTCACTGCGCTGGCACGGTTCCATGCGCTCGGCGAAACCTTGGCATAGTCCAGCCTCACGCCTTGCTCTACGGCCAGTTCTTTCATAAAAATCTGCAGGCTGCGCCCGTTGCCTTCAGAGAATGCGTGAATACGATTGGCCTCGATGAAGATGAAGACCAAGGCATCGCGCTTTTGCTCAAAGCCCAGCCCCTGGGCTGCGACAAATTCAGTGGTTCTGTGCTCCAGCGCCTGCCAGGCTCCGGCAATGGCGCCGGGCTCCGCGAAGCGGGTGATGGTGCCGCTTTCTGCACGCTTGGACGAAGGCACGGTGCGGATTTTTCCGGCCCATTCATAGACATCCTGAAACAGGTGCCCATGGATGGCGACTTGCCTCGCAAGGCCATAGCCTGTCACGGCCAAGCGGGCATGGCCCTCCAGAATTTCTCTGCTACGGATGGCAGCCAGCGCGTATTCGGCCCGTTGCAGGGTCGCCCCATCCGTGGTGCCCAGAAGGTTCTTGAAGACGCCGTTGGCATCGGTGTAGGCGTTGTTCGCCACGACACCTCAAGCCCAGGAGCGCGAAGCCACGAAGCCGTCTACCGTCTTGTGCTGCTGCGTGTACTGCTTCATCTCCTGTGCCACCTGGGCATAGCTGATGCGGCCCGCCAACACGGCGGCATCGATGGCGCGGACCTGGTCTGTCAGCTCAAAACCTTCCAGCGCAAAAATGGCATCGGTCTGGGCGATGGCGTCCAAGGTCTTGGCTTGTTGCGATGGGGACATGGTGCACTCCTTGAGTCCGTCCATTCTATGAGGGGCGGCACCTGCCGCCCGCGATGACTCATTCGCTTGAGCAGGGCTTTCAGGACGGCAGATGGATGCAGATGCGCTCAAGGATATCCATCACGAACTGCATATCCTTCTTGCTCAGGGGCTTGAGTATGCGGGCGATCTCGTTCGCACCGGACTGCGTGGAACCGTTGCCCCTGGGGATGAAGGCGTCCACCGGACAGGCCCACGCATTGGACAGTTCCAGCCGCCGGAGGATGGGTATCAAATAAACCCCCAGCGCCCGCCCAGAAATCGCCTTCAGCTATCAAAAAAGAAGTATCACGCCGCTCCGATGTGTGGCACCAGTCCCGTGATCGGTTGGCCGTTTTTCAGCGCGACGGTGAAGGCGAGCATGCGGTCGATCGGCAGGCGCGCGCGCGGAATGATGGCCGGGTCGACGTGGATGGCGTTGCCGCCCGTCTCCAGCACCTGCGCCACGCCGGCCAGGCCGTTCATGGCCATCCAGGGGCAGTGGGCGCAGCTTTTGCAGGTGGCGCTGTTGCCTGCCGTGGGGGCTTCAATGAAGACCTTGCCAGGGTTGAGCGTGCGCAGCTTGTGCATCATGCCGTTGTCGGTGGCGACGATGAATTCCTGGGCTTCCAGGGTCTGCGCGGCCTTGAGGATGGCGGACGTCGAGCCCACAGCGTCGGCCAGGGCAATCACGTCGGCCGGGCTTTCGGGGTGCACCAGCACCTTGGCGTTCGGATGGTCCTTCTTCAGGGCCTCCAGCTCGAAGGCCTTGAACTCGTCGTGCACGATGCAGGCGCCATTCCAGAACACCATGTCGGCGCCGGTCTCGCGGCGGATGTAGTCGCCCAGGTGGCGGTCGGGCGCCCACAAGATCTTGTGGCCCTGGTCCTTGAGCGCGCGCACGATGTCGAGCGCGCAGCTCGACGTCACCAGCCAGTCGGCGCGCGCCTTCACGGCGGCGCTGGTGTTGGCATAGACCACCACGGTGCGGTCGGGGTGCTGGTCGCAAAACGCCGAAAACTCCTCGATAGGGCAGCCCAGATCAAGCGAACAGGTGGCATCGAGGTCGGGCATGAGGATGGTCTTCTCAGGCGAGAGGATCTTGGCCGTCTCGCCCATGAAGCGCACGCCACTCACCACCAGGGTCTGCGCCGCGTGGTCGCGGCCGAAGCGCGCCATCTCCAGCGAGTCGCTAACGATGCCACCGGTCTCCTCGGCCAGGTCCTGCAGGTCGGGGTGCACGTAGTAGTGCGACACCATGACCGCGTTCTTTTCTTTCAGCAGGCGGCGGATCCTGTCCTTGAGCGCGGCGCGCTCGTCCTTTGAGAGCTCGGCGGGCACGCGCGCCCAGGCGTGCTTGGTGGAGCAGACCGCGCCGCCCTCGGGCTGCTCGTAATCGACTTCTTTCAGGGTGATCGTGGTGTTCATGGCAACTCCTGCAAACGCATCGAGAAATCCGTCGCCTTGACATCTTTGGTGAGGGTGCCAATGGAAATACGGTCCACTCCGGTTTCTGCAAGGGTGCGCAGGCCCTCCAACGTCACGCCGCCCGAGATTTCCAGAATCGCACGGCCTGCATTGATGCGTACGGCCTCGCGCAGCATGGGCAGGGGCATGTTGTCCAGCAGCACCATCTTGGCGCCAGCGTCCAGCGCCTCGGTCAACTGCGCCAGCGTTTCCACCTCGATCTCGATGAACTGCGCGCGCGCGGCCACTTTCTCGGCAGCGCGCAGCACCGCCGTCACCCCGCCTGCCGCAGCGATGTGGTTTTCCTTGATGAGCACCGCGTCGTGCAGGCCGATGCGGTGGTTGGTGCCGCCGCCCACGCGCACGGCGTATTTCTGCGCCAGGCGCAGGCCGGGCAGGGTCTTGCGCGTGTCCACGATGTGGGCGCGCGTGCCCTGCACAGCCTCGACGTAGGTGGCGGTCTTGGTGGCCACGGCGCTGAGCAGTTGCAGAAAATTCAGCGCCGTGCGCTCCGCGCTCAGCAGCGCGCGGGCGCTCGCCTCCACCTCCAGCACCACCTGGTCGGGGGTGCAGCGCTGGCCCTCCTGCACATGCCAGGTGATGCGCGCCTCGGGGTCGAGCGCGCGCAGCGCGGCGTTGGCCCAGGGGGCGCCGCAGATCACCGCGCTTTCGCGCGCGAGCACGCGGGCGCGGGCGCGACGCACGGGATCGATCAGGCCAGCGGTCAGATCACCGCTGCCCACGTCTTCCTGCAGGGCGCGCGCCACGTCCAGCAGCACCTGGGAATGCATCGAATCGTCGGAGGGGTCAGCAAAATAGGTCATGGGCGCAAGCATAGCGGCTTCGACTAGACTGCCGGCTCCCATGGACTTTGAGAAGATGGCCCCATGACAGATACCACCAAGCCCTCCTCCGCCAGCGCAGGCACCCCCTATGGCACGCTGCCACCCGCGTCGCCGCTGCCCCAGCGCCGCCCCGTGAGCCTGCCGCGCCTGCAGCAGATGCGTGAGGCCGGCGAAAAAATCACCATGCTGACCGCCTACGACGCCACCTTTGCCGCCGTGGCCGACGCCGCCGGGGTGGAGTGCCTGCTCGTGGGCGACTCGCTCGGCATGGTCTGCCAGGGTCTGCCCAGCACCGTGGGCGTGACGCTGGAGACCATGGTCTACCACACCGAAAGCGTGGCGCGCGGCCTGCACCGCGTGCAGGGCACGGCCTGGCTGATTGCCGACCTGCCGTTTGGCAGCTACCACGAATCGCGCGAGCAGGCGCTGCGCAGCGCCTCGGCCCTGATGCAGGCCGGCGCGCACATGGTCAAGCTCGAAGGCGGTGGCTGGACCACCGAGACCGTGCGCTTCCTGGTCGAGCGCGGCATTCCCGTCTGCGCCCACCTGGGCCTGACGCCCCAGACGGTGCACGCCCTGGGCGGCTACCGCGTGCAGGGCAAGACCGACGAGGCCGCGCTGACCATGCGCCGCCAGGCGCACGAGCTGCAGGACGCCGGTGCCTCCATGCTGGTGCTGGAGATGGTGCCCGCGCAGCTCTCGGCCGAACTGACCCTGGAGCTGCCGCACTGCCACACCATCGGCATCGGCGCGGGCAACGGCACCGCCGGCCAGGTGCTGGTGCTGCACGACATGCTGGGCATGAACCTGGGCAAGATGGCCCGGTTCGTGCACAACTTCATGCAGGATGCCGGCAGCGTGCGCGGCGCCATGGAGGCGTATGTGCAGGCGGTCAAACAGGGGCGTTTCCCCGACAATGCCGTGCACGCTTGGTAATCTGCCCGGCCACCCCCGAATTTCTGTCATGCATATCGTCCACACCCTCCCCGATCTGCGCGCCGCCCTGGCCGCCCACAACCAGCCCGCCTTCGTGCCCACCATGGGCAACCTGCACGACGGGCACCTGGCCCTGGTGCGCCAGGCCAGGCCGCTGGGCGATGTGCTGGTGGCCAGCATCTTCGTCAACCGGCTGCAGTTTTTGCCGCACGAAGACTTCGACAGCTACCCGCGCACGCTCGAAGCCGACGCCGCCAAGCTGCGCGCCGCAGGCTGCGATGTGCTGTTCGCCCCGCGCGAGTCCGACCTGTACCCCGAGCCGCAGACCTTCAAGGTGCAGCCCGACCCGCTGCTGGCCGACATTCTGGAAGGGCAGTTCCGCCCCGGCTTCTTCACCGGCGTGTGCACCGTGGTGATGAAACTGTTTTGCGCCGTGTTCGCGGGCAAGGCCCAGGGCACGGCCGTGTTCGGCCAGAAGGACTACCAGCAGCTCATGGTGCTGCGGCGCATGGCGCAGCAGTTCGCCCTGCCCATCGAGCTGGTGGCCGGCCCCACGCAGCGCGCTGACGACGGCCTGGCATTGAGCTCGCGCAACGGCTACCTCAGCGAAACCGAGCGCCAAGAAGCGGTGCAGCTCTCGCTGGCGCTGCGCGCCCTGGCCCGCGAGGCCGTGGCCGCCGCACATGCCCTGCCCGGTCAGGTGGCCGCGCTGGAACAACGCGCCCGGGAGGCCCTGGCCGCACGCGGCTGGCAACCCGACTACCTGACGGTGCGCCGCCGC
>DMZZ01000108.1:10309-12413 GCA_003484805.1 Comamonadaceae bacterium
CTGCTGCGCACCACCGAACTGCAACTGAGTGAACAATTCACCCGCTTTGCCGCCGAATTTGCCCGTGTGGAGCCGGCCCAGGCCCGCGTCAGCACGCTGGCATTGGCCCTGCCTTTTGCCGAGCAGTGGCTGCCTGGCGCCACATTCGACATGCGCCAGGCCCTGCAAATCCACGCCCAGGGCATCGAGCGCGCCGTGCGCAACGACGCCGGCCGCTCGCTGCGCGACAAGGCATTCACCCTGTCGGCCGAGCTGTTCCTGATGCAGCACACCTGCCACTGGTTCTGCAAGTCCAAGACCATCGCCTCGGCCCGCCTGCTGGCGCGACACCAGACCTCGCACGAGCAGGTGCTGGACGCCGTCGCCCCCGAGACCCGCAGCGCCTACCTCGCCCTGCTGCGCGGGTAAGCGGTCCATGGCGCCACCGCCCCGCCGCCCCCTCGCACGCCGTGCGTCCAAGGCGCCGCCGGCTGTGTCACGCCTGCTGCTGCTGAACAAGCCGTTTGACGTGCTGACCCAGTTCAGCCCTGACAGCGAAGGCCGCGCCACGCTCAAGGATTTCGTCGATGTCCCCGGTGTGTATCCGGCCGGGCGCCTGGACCGCGACAGCGAGGGCCTGCTGCTGCTGACCAACGACGGCACCCTGCAGGCGCGCATTGCCGACCCGCGCCACAAGCTGGCCAAGACCTACTGGGTGCAGGTGGAAGGCACGCCCACCGAAGAGCAGCTGCGCCAGNNTGCGCGAGGGCGTGCAACTCAAGGACGGCCCCACCCTGCCCGCGCAGGCGCGAATGCTGGAAGCGCCCGCGCTGTGGGAGCGTCACCCCCCGGTGCGCTTTCGGCAAAGCATCCCCACGGCCTGGCTGGAGCTGACCATCCGCGAAGGCCGCAACCGCCAGGTGCGCCGCATGACCGCCGCCGTCGGCCTGCCCACGCTGCGCCTGGTGCGCGTGCGCATCGGCCCCTGGGAACTGGAGGGATTGACACCCGGGGAGTGGCGCGAGATTCAGGCGACACCCCCCTGAGGCCCTGCAGGCCTTCCCCCGCTCTCGCAGCGCCATGCGCTGCGGTCAGGGAGACGCTCCCAGCGCGGCGGGGTGGCCCTTGCGCGGGAGCCCTGGCGTAAGCTGCTCCAGTTTCATGCGGCGTGGGCGACGCACGGCGCCATGGAGCAGTTGCTATGAAACGCTGCCTCCGCCCTCGCCTTTGGGCTCGCGCTCCATCAGTGCCGCAACGGCCTCCGCAGGGCGCATTTCCCCGTCGAGCAGGGCCACCACGCCTTCGCTGATGGGCATTTCCACACCCAGGTGACGCGCTCGCTGCACCACGGTGCGGGCGCAGTACACGCCCTCGGCCACATGGCCCAGAGAGGCCACGGCCTGCGCCAATGTTTGCCCTTGCGCCAGCAGCAGGCCCACACGGCGGTTGCGCGAGAGGTCGCCGGTGGCGGTCAGCACCAGGTCGCCCAGGCCCGACAGGCCCATGAAGGTGTCTACGCGGGCGCCCAGGGCCAAGCCCAGGCGCGTCATTTCGGCCAGGCCGCGCGTGATGAGGGCCGCGCGGGCGTTCAGGCCGAGTTGCAGGCCGTCGCACAGCCCGGTGGCGATGGCCAGCACGTTCTTGACAGCGCCTCCGACCTCCACACCCACGATGTCGTCGTTGGCGTACACGCGCAGGCGGGGGCTGTGGAAGGCTCGCACCAGGGCGTCGCGCACGCTGGCGTGCTCGCTGGCAGCGACCAGCGCGGTCGGCTGGCCCCGCGCCACTTCCTGCGCAAAACTCGGGCCGCTGAGCACGCCCGCTATCAAATCAGGAGCTGCCTGCGCACGCACCTCATGCGCCAGCAGGCCAAACGACTCACTATTTTCCCCGGCCGCCTCGAAGCCCTTGCACAGCCAGGCCACGGGGGCTGCGCAACCGCGCAACTGCATCAGCTTGCCGCGCAGGCCCGCCATGGGCGTGGCCACAATGACCAGATCGGCGGCGTGCGCCAGCGCTGCCACATCGCCACCGGCCACGCTCAGGGAGGGCGGGAGGCCGATGCCGGGCAGGTAACGCGCATTGCTGCGCACCGCCTGCATGTCGCCCACCTGCGCGGCATCAC
>DMZZ01000048.1:0-3527 GCA_003484805.1 Comamonadaceae bacterium
AGACCCAGGTGGATGACCAGCGTGCCGCCAGCACCGCTCCCGACAAGCTCACCCTGTCCAAGGGCGCCATCCAGGGCCAGAAATCGACCGAAGAGCAACTGGCCCAGCGCAAGCAGGCCAACGAAGCATCGGCCCGTGTGGCAGAACTCTCCAAGAACATCAGCGAGCTGAACAAGCTGAGCGCAGCATCTGCGGCCGCAGGCACATCCCCTGCCCCGGCGGCCACCGCCAGTGCTCCTGCAGCACCCGGCGTGGATGTGCCCGTTGCAGCGGCGCCAGCCGCCCCGGCCCCAGCTGCCGAACCGGTGGCCTCCAGTGCGGAGCCCGCTGCAGCGCCCGCCAGCGAAGCCGCCTCCGCAGCCGCACCTGATGCGGCAGCCGCCGAGGCCGCATCGGCACCGGCAGCGCCCGCCAAGCCGATTGCCATCCCCCCTCCGCCGGCACCCGTGGAAGAACCCGGCTTCCTGTCCGGACTGATGGACGATCCCATGCTCCCGCTGGCGGGTGGCGGCCTGCTGGCATTGTTGCTGGGCTACGGCGCCTATCGTGTGGTGCAACGCCGCCGCAATGGCGCAGCCATGGACAGCTCGTTCCTGGAGAGCCGACTGCAGCCCGATTCCTTCTTTGGCGCCAGTGGCGGCCAGCGCGTGGATACCGCCGGCACCGACTCCACCACGGGTGGCTCGTCGCTGGCCTATTCCCCGAGCCAGCTCGATGCCGGCGGTGATGTCGACCCGGTGGCCGAAGCCGACGTGTACCTGGCCTACGGCCGTGACCTGCAGGCCGAGGAGATCCTCAAGGAGGCCGTACGCCACAACCCGACACGCGTTTCCGTCCATGCCAAGCTGGGCGAGATTTATGCCAAGCGCCAGGATCGCAAGGCACTGGAATCCGTTGCCACGGAAATCCACCACCTGACCCAGGGCGAAGGTCCGGACTGGAACCACATTGCTGAAATGGGCCGCGACCTGGATCCCGACAATGCGCTGTACCGTCCCGGCCGCCGACCTGGGGCAGGCGCTGCCACGGCAGTGGCGGCAGTGGCAGCCGCTGCCAGCGCCATGCCACCCGATCTGGACCTCGACCTCGATCTCGACCTCGATCTGCCCGACGACGCGCTGTCGGACGCCCCTGCCGCGCCCGCAGGCAGTTTTGCCGCCGCAGCCGCCAGCGCCCAGGCGCCCACGCCCCCGGTGGTCAACCTGTCGGCCACGTTTGAAGGCCTGACGGAACCCGAGCCGGAAGCGCCGACCCTCAACAGCCTCGCCACGCAGCCGGTATGGGAAGCACCCACCACGCCTGCCGCAGGCTCCGATATGGGTGACCTGTCCTCCATGGCCGATTTGGGCATGCCACTGGATCTGCCCACCCTGGACACCCGGCCCAACGAGCTCGCAAGTGCCCCGCCAGAAAAGCCATTCACCCCGTCCGACTCTGGCCTGATGGAGTTCGACCTCGACAGCATCTCGCTCGATCTCGACACCCCTTCGGCACCCGCACGGCTTGGCGACGGCATGGCAGACGCTGCAGGCACCGAAGCGGCAGCCCTGGCCGACGACCCGCTGGCCACCAAACTGGCTCTGGCGCAGGAGTTCAACACCATCGGAGACACTGACGGTGCCCGCACGCTGGTGGAAGAAGTGATCGCCGAATCCACCGGTGAGCTCAAGGCACGCGCACAGCGCATGCTGTCCGACCTGGGCTGAAGCGCTTGGGCCCGCGCATGCGGATGGCGCTCGGCGTCAGCTACAACGGCCAGAGCTACCTGGGCTGGCAAAGCCAGCCCTCGGGCAACACGGTGCAGGACAAACTGGAGGCTGCGCTGGCGCAGTTCGCCACCCAGCCTGTCAGCACCCTGTGCGCCGGACGCACCGATGCAGGCGTGCACGGCCTCATGCAGGTCGTGCACTTTGACACCCCGGTGCAGCGCCCCCCCATGTCCTGGGTGCGTGGCACCAACACCTTTTTGCCCCCCGACATTGCCGTGCAATGGGCGCGGCCCGTACCCGACAGTTTCCACTCCCGCGCTTGTGCCACTGCACGGCGCTATGCCTACGTGCTGCTGCAATCCCCGGTGCGCCCCAGTGTGGAGTCCGGGCGCGTGGGCTGGGTGTTTCGCCCGCTCGACGGTACAGCGATGCGCCAGGCCGCCGCGTACCTGCTGGGCGAGCACGACTTCAGCTCCTTCCGTGCTTCGTCCTGCCAGGCGCTCTCGCCCGTCAAGACGCTGCGGCATATCGAGATCACCCGCAAAGGGCCGTCCAGCCCGGAACCAGGCGAAGAATGGAGCCCATGCTACTGGCGCTTCGAGTTCGAAGGCAACGCCTTTCTGCACCACATGATCCGCAACATCATGGGTTGTCTGGTGGCCATTGGCAAAGGCACGCGCCCCCCCGAATGGATGGCGCAGGTGCTGGCGGCGCGCTCCCGCGACGCGGCCGCTCCCACGTTCTCGCCCGACGGGCTGTACTTCCTGGGGCCGGTCTACGACGCCACGTGGGGCCTGCCTGCCCGCACGGCTGCGTATGATGCGCTGCCATGAACCGCCCGCAGCCTCCCGCCACGCCCATCCCCGCTCCATCCGCACACGCCCGGCAGCGCACACGCATCAAGGTCTGCGGCCTGACGCGCGAGCAGGATGTGGATGCCGCCGTCGCCGCCGGCGTGGACGCCGTGGGCTTCGTGCTCTACGCCCCCAGCCCGCGCGCCGTGACACCCGAGCGGGCTGCACAGCTGGCCGCACGCCTGCCGCCCTTCGTCACCCCGGTGCTGCTGTTCGTCAATGAAAACGCTACTAATGTAATAGCGGCAAGCGCAATGATTTCGGGCTCCATACTGCAATTTCATGGTGATGAAACGGCCGAAAAATGCTGGGCGGCCAGCGGCCAGGGCGCACGCCCCTACCTGCGCGCCGCGCGCATTCCCCTCGGGGACCAGGGTTTGGCGTTCGACCTCGTAGAATATGCCCATGTTCACTCCCGCGCCCGGGCCATCCTGCTCGACGCCCATGTCGAAGGCTATGGCGGTGGCGGCAAGGCATTCCATTGGTCACTCCTTCCTCCAAGCGTCGCCTCTCACCTCGTTTTAAGTGGTGGACTCACGCCTGCAAACGTGACCGATGGCATCTTGCAGGTGCGCCCGCGAGGCCTCTCGCTGGCGGTTGATGTCAGCTCCGGCGTCGAGCTTGACGGCCCCGATGGCAAACCTGTCCGGGGCGTCAAGGACGCCGGCAAGATCCAGCGTTTCGTCGCCGCCGTGCGTGCGGCCGACGAGCAACTTGCAAAGAATTTTCATGTTCCAGTACCACCAACCTGATTCCTCGGGCCATTTCGGCCCCTACGGCGGCAGTTTCGCGAGCGAAACGCTGACCTTCGCATTGCGCGAACTGTGCGATGCCTACGCCCGCTACCAGAACGACCCCGAGTTCATTGCCGAGTTCAACTACGAGCTGGCGCACTTCGTCGGCCGCCCTTCCCCTGTGTACCACGCCGCGCGCACCAGCCGCGAGATGGGCGGCGCGCAGATCT
>DMZZ01000173.1:0-19284 GCA_003484805.1 Comamonadaceae bacterium
TGCGCCGGGCCGAGCGGGATTTCCGCGACGACGCCAACCGGGTCTTGCGCATGGTGCACGAGCGCATGCAGCGAGAGAACCGCGAGTTCTACCCGCGCATTGAGGCGCTTTAGGCCCCACGCTGCACCGCTCCTCAGCCCGCTCCGGTATTCCGCCGTGGTGGGTTTTTTTGTTCTTGATCAATCTACATATAGTGTTACTTGCTCATACTAAACGCTATATGTAGTGTTTAATTCAAGTAAAAGAGGGAGACGCCCATGGATGCCACAGTCACCGCCTTGCCCCGCGAGGTGCTCAAGCGCAGCGGCGAGCGCGCCGCGTTTGATGCGCGCAAGATCCGCTCGGCCATCGAGCGCGCGGGCGCGGCCACCGGAGAGTTTGGCCCCGAAGAGGCAGCTCTGCTGGCCGCCCAGGTCGGCAAGGTGCTGATCCACCGCTTCCACGGCGAGGCGCCCGGCATCGAGCAGATCCAGGACGTGGTCGAGCACACCCTGATCGCCGCCAACCACCTGCAGACGGCGCGCGCCTACATCGCCTACCGCGACCGGCACACCCAGCTCCGCGCCGACCACCAGACGCTGGTGAATGTGGAATCGTCGATCAACGAATACCTCACGCGCGCCGACTGGCGCGTGAATGCCAATGCCAACCAGGGCTACTCGCTCGGCGGGCTGATCCTCAACGTGGCCGGAAAGGTCACGGCCAACTACTGGCTCTCGCATGTCTACACGCCCGAGATCGGCGAGGCGCACCGCAGCGGTGACATCCATATCCACGACCTCGACATGCTCAGCGGCTACTGCGCGGGCTGGTCGCTGCGCACGCTGCTGCACGAGGGCTTGAACGGCGTGCCGGGCAAGGTGGAAGCAGGCCCGCCCAAGCACATGAGTTCCGCCGTGGGGCAGATCGTCAACTTTCTGGGCACGCTGCAGAACGAATGGGCGGGCGCGCAGGCGTTCTCGTCGTTCGACACCTACATGGCGCCCTTCGTGCGCAAGGACGGCATGGACTACGCCCAGGTCCGCCAGTGTATCCAGGAGCTGGTCTACAACCTCAACGTGCCCTCGCGCTGGGGTACGCAAACCCCCTTCACCAACCTCACCTTCGACTGGACCTGCCCCGAGGACCTGCGTGAGCAGGTGCCGGTGATCGGTGGCGTCGAAATGCCGTTTGCCTATGGCGATCTGCAGGCCGAGATGGACCTGATCAACCGCGCCTACATCGACGTCATGACCACGGGCGACGCCAAGGGCCGCGTGTTCACCTTCCCCATCCCCACGTACAATATCACCAAGGATTTCCCGTGGGAGAGCGAGAACGCCGCTGCCCTGTTCGAGATGACGGCCAAGTACGGCCTGCCGTACTTCCAGAACTTCATCAACTCCGAGCTGGAGCCGAACATGGTGCGCTCCATGTGCTGCCGCCTGCAGCTTGATTTGCGTGAACTGCTCAAGCGCGGCAACGGCCTGTTTGGCAGCGCCGAGCAAACCGGCAGCATCGGCGTGGTCACCGTGAACTGCGCGCGCCTGGGCTTTTTGCACGCGGGCAACGAGCCCGCGCTGCTGGCCGCGCTCGACCGCCTGCTGGAGCTGGGCAAGCAGAGCCTGGAGACCAAGCGCAAGCTGATCCAGCGGCTTATGGACCAGGGCCTGTTCCCCTACAGCAAGCGCTACCTGGGCACGCTGCGCAACCACTTCAGCACGCTGGGCGTGAACGGCATCAACGAGATGGTGCGCAACTTCACGGGCGACGCGCACGACATCACCAGCGAGCGCGGCCACCAGCTCGCCGTGCGCCTGCTCGACCATGTGCGCGCCCGCATCGTCGATTTTCAGGAAGAAACCGGCCACCTCTACAACCTGGAAGCCACGCCCGCCGAGGGCACCACCTACCGCTTCGCCAAGGAAGACAAGAAGCGCTGGAGCGCCATCGTGCAGGCGGGCACCGCCAGCCAGCCCTACTACACCAACTCCTCGCAACTGCCCGTGGGCTTTACCGACGACCCCTTCGAGGCGCTGGAGCGGCAGGAGGAGCTGCAGTCCAAGTACACCGGCGGCACCGTGCTGCACCTCTACATGGGCGAGCGCCTGTCCAGCGGCGCGGCCTGCGGCGCGCTGGTGCGGCGCGCGCTGACCAACTTCCGCCTGCCCTACATCACGGTCACGCCCACCTTCTCGATCTGCCCCACGCACGGCTACCTGGCGGGCGAGCACCCGTTCTGCCCGAAATGCGACGCCGAACGTCTACAGGCCAAGCGTGAACGAATGGCTGCCTGAGGGCCTAAAAATTTCAAACAAAAACGGCACCTTGCGCTTACTGGATAAGCGCAAATAGCTATTGATTTAATAGCATTTTCAACCACCCTCCAAGGAGATCACCATGCACCACACCACCACCGAACACACCGCCCTGGTCGCCGCCGACGTGCAGCTCACCGACGCCGAGCGCCAGCCCTGCGAGGTCTGGACCCGCGTGATGGGCTACCACCGCCCCGTGGCCAGCTTCAACATCGGCAAGCAGGGTGAACACAACGAGCGCCAGTTCTTCGACGAGAAGTGAACAACCCCCTGCGCATTGGCGGCATCACGCCGCTCACCAGCATCGACTTCCCAGGTCGCCTGGCCGCCGTGCTCTATGGCCAGGGCTGCCCCTGGCGCTGCGGCTACTGCCACAACCCCGAACTGCTCGACGCCACCACCCCCGCCACCGTGCCGTGGCCCGAGGTGTTGGCGTTTCTCAAAAGCCGCCAAGGCCTGCTCGACGGCGTTGTCTTCTCCGGCGGCGAACCCACGCTGCAAGCCGCCTTGCCCGCCGCGCTGGCCGAGGTGCGCGCCCTGGGCTTTCAAACCGCGCTGCACACCGGCGGCATGTACCCCGAACGCCTGCAGGCGCTGCTGCCGCTGCTCGACTGGGTGGGCCTGGACATCAAAGGCCCGCTGCACGCCTACGACGCCATCACACGCACCCCCGGCAGCGGCGCAAAAGCCTTCGCCGCGTTGCGCCACCTGCTCGCCAGCGGCGTGCCCCATGAATGCCGCACCACCTGGCACGCGGGCCTGTTCAGCGTGGACGATTTGTTGGCCCTGGCCGACACGCTGGCCAATGCGGGCGTGGCCCACTGGGCGCTGCAGGAATGCCGCGCGCCGGGCGCGGCCACCTGGGCGCTAACCGCTGAGCAGGTGGAGCGGCTGGGGGCGCGGTTTGCGGGGTTTGTGGTGCGGCGGGGGTGAGGGGGCAGGTCACCGACAACCGTCCTGGGGCTAGCGAGTGCGAGCGACGGTTCAAGGCTGAATGGAGACATCGGCAGCCCTTTCCTTGAGCGGCGGCAATTGGACCTATACCGGCCCTTAGGACCGTGTCTTTTTGCCTCGACCGGACCATTTTCTTAGGAGAACGCCGAGTTGCCGCACATGCTGGGGTTCGCGCTTCAAGAGCGTGGCTAGGCTGAGTGAAACACTTACTATAACTGTATAAAATTACAGTAATATGGGCCTATGACTATGAATGGCTCGGCCCATAGCCAGTTGCTCGCCGCCTACGTGACCCGGCTTGGGGAGCGCTGGTGCGTCATGCCCCTGCACGAGCTGATAGCGGAGGCGATCGGAGTTTGGCGCGACGAGAAGCTACGCGAGCTTCTGACTAACGAAGCAGCCTCTCTGGTGCTGAGGCCGGCGGGGACCACTGACGAGCGAGCAACGAATGCAGAAAATGCATGCGCTCGCACGTCATTTTCCGCTTATCGAGAGTCGAGAGCTATGATGAGTTGAAATAAACCGCCTCCGGCGGTTTTGTTGTTGGCGCTGCCGAACGGCGCGCGCGAGGAGAAACATGGATTACGAGCAGATGCCCAAAGCGGCTCTGATCCGCCTCTTGCAGGAGCAAGAGGCGGCGAACCGCGAAGCAGGGAAAAACGGCATCATCATGAACTACACGGGGCGCACCGCGCCCTGGCAGATCATTCGGCAGGTCAAGCCGAAGATGAGCAAGATCGTCAAGAAGTATTCGCACGGCGAAGAGCATCAGCAGTGCGAAAACGAGATCTGGGACGGGGAGAACCTGTCGACCATGGTCACGCTCTACAAGTATCGCGGCCAGGTCGATTTGATCGTCGCCGACCCCCCCTACAACACCGGCTCGGACTTTCGCTACAACGACAAGTGGGACAAGGATCCCAACGATCCGGACTTGGGCGAGATCGTGCCGGCGGAGGACGGGTCGCGCCACAGCAAGTGGCTGAAATTCATGACGCCGCGCCTATGGATGATGCGCGAGATGCTCAAACCCGGCGGCGTGATCGCGATCTGCATCGACCATCGGGAGCTCTATCGCCTCGGCATGCTGATGGACGAGATCTTCTTGGAAGAGAACCGCCTCGCGGTGATCAACTGGCAGAAGACGACGCCGAAAAACCAAGCGGCCCACATCACGGTCACGACCGAATACATCTTGGTCTACGCGAAGTCCTCCGAGCGTGCGAAGACCGGGACAGTGGAGCGCTCCGCGCTCGCAGACGCGCGATTCAAGAAGAACGTCGACGACGATCCGCACGAATGGAAACAGGGTGACTTGACCGGAAAGGGGCCAAGCGCGGCGGCTAACTACGCAATCCAATCTCCGTTCACCGGCGAGTTCCACGACCCCGGCGAGCGCCACTGGGCGGCCAAGCGCCAGACGATCAGGGCGTGGGCCGAGGAATGGGAGGTCAAATACGAGGACGTCGATATCGGCGATGGGCGCGGCAAGGCGTTGGCCCTCTTCGGATGGAAGGCTGCCAAGAGCGCGGCGCAGAAAAAGGCCATCGTCGCCGCCGCTCGCAAGAAGGCGCAAGCCCGCCAAAAGAAGGGCTCCTGGCCCGTGCTCTATTGGGGCCAGGACGGCGAGCAGAAGCCCGTCAAGAAGGTCTACAAGAACTTGGTCAAACAAGGCGCCGTCCCGCAGTCCTTCTGGGTGGACGACAAGGACGGCCCCGCAGAGCTCGACGCGGTCTCGTGGCTGCGCAACATGAGCGGTCGCTCGCGCGACGGGGTCGAGGAGCTCGACGCCATCGTCGGCAAGGGTCACAAGTTCGAGACGGTGAAGCCGTTGAAGTTGATCAAGAAGATCATCTCCATCTGGTGCAGGCCCAATGGCATCGTGCTCGATCCTTTCGCGGGGTCGGGGACGACCGGGCACGCGGTCTTGGAGCTGAACGCGGAGACGGACGCTAATCGCCGGTTCATCCTCATTGAGCAGGGCAACACCGACAAGGGCGACCACTACGCCAAGAGCCTGACCGCCGAGCGCATCCGCCGCGCGATCACAGGACAGTGGGCGTCTCCAGGCAAGACGCAGGCGAAACCGCTCCCGGGCGGCTTCCGTTTCTTGGAGCTGCGACGCGACTTCATCGACGCCAGCGCTGTCAACGCGCTCGCTCGCGAAGAGATGATCGACCTGCTGCTCACGAGCTACTGGGACAAGACGGAAAAGTCGCGGAGCTACTTGAAGCGACTGCCGGCGGGTTCGCACCGGCACTTGTTCGCCGTCAACGCACGCGAGGAAGGCTTCTTCCTGGTCTGGGACGCGCCGGACAAGCCGTCACTGCTGAACTCCGAGGCATTTCGCCGTGTGGTCGAGGAGGCGCGCTCGAGCAAGCTCGTGACGAGGTATCACATCTACGCGTCGCTCGCGACCTACACCGGCGCCGGCATTGAGTTCTACAAGATCCCCGACTCGGTGCTCGAGCACATTGGGTTCAACAGCCGCACCGACGCCTACAACAACGAAGCAGTCCATGAGCAGGCGCATGATTGAATTAAAAGCCTTCCAAGCGGAATCCGCGAAACTCATCGTCGACCGCTACGCCTTCTTCGCGAATCACGACTACCGGCCGACATACAAGGGGCAGCATCGTCCGTTCTTCCAAGGGTTGTCGGCTCTGACGGGCGCCGGCAAGACGCCGATCCTCGCGCAAGCGGTGGCGCTATTGCGAGCGCACTTTGAGTCGCAGCCCATCATCTTCTGGATGTCGAAGGCGAAGTCCGTTGTGGGCCAGACCTACAACAACTTCTCGGCCGGCGGGAAATACAGCGAGATCATCGACGGCTTCCGCGTCATCACCGTGCCGCAGCTCACCCCGAAGCTGATCGAGGATGGCACTACCCCGCTGATCGTGATGGCCACCACGGGTCTGTTCAACAACAAGGACCAGGCCGAGGGCTCGCTGAACATCTACCAGAAGGACGAGGACCAATTCGGCGAGAAGTCCGCGTGGAACCGGCTTCGCGAGAGGCAGTTCGACGGACAGCGCCGGCCACTGCTGATAGTCTACGACGAAGGCCACAACCTCTCGGAGCAGCAGGCGGACATCCTTGCGGAGCTCGAGCCCGACGCCTACCTGCTTGCCTCGGCCACGCTGCGGCTGCCGGAGAACTTCAACAAGAACGTCGTGCGCCCCTTTGAGGGCTGGATCGACCAAGCCGACGGTGGCGACGACCTGGCCGCCTTCGGAACGCTCGAGGCGCTTGACGAGGAAGGCAAGCCCGCGGTGGAGCTGTTCATCACGACGACGGTGCCGAGCGACAAGGTGGTCGATGCGCAGCTTGTGAAGAAGTCGATCCACTTCGACGGCACCACCGCGCAGATGGAGTTCTGCCTCGACGAGCTCGTCGCCCGACTGGAATCGTTGGAAGCCGAGATCAAGACGCTAGGCCTCGGTATCCGTCCCAAGGCGTTCTACGTCTCGAATACCAACATGGTTGGCAAAGACGAGAAGGACAATCCGAGCGACGCCTTCGAGCACCGAAAGGCGCCGCCGATCCGCATCTGGCGCTACCTGGTGGAGAAGAAGGGCGTCGACCCCAAGGACATCGCGATCTACGCGAACCTCGCCTTCGACGGCAACAAGCCCAAGCAAGTCAACCTGTTCTCCAAGGGCGACGACGACTTCGACAAGTTCTCCGCCGGGGACTTCAAGCACATCATCTTTAACCAGGCGCTGCAAGAGGGCTGGGACGACCCCGAGTGCTACTGCGCCTACATCGACAAGAGCATGGGCTCGGCGGTGCAGGTGGAGCAGATCATAGGGCGTGCCCTGCGCCAGCCCGGCGCTAAGCATTACGGCTCGCCGCTGCTGGACACTGCGCACTTCTTCCTTCGCGTCGACAAAGAGAGCGTCTTCACCGACACGATTCGCAAGGTTCGTGAGCGACTGCAAGCCGAGGGCGCTCCGATCGAGGTGGTGGAGAACTACGGCTCGAAGGGATCTGGGGCCGAGGATCTCTGGCCTAAGGATGGCGTGGACGCTCCCTTGGGCCATGTGAACGTGGATTCGACGGCCGCCAGCGAAAAGATTGCCGAGATCGTCGCGGAGTTTCCGGCCTTCAAGGAAGGCGACGAGAACACCACTGCGCAGGCGCGAGCCGCCTCGAACGTGATCGACCTCAAAAAGCTCAAGGTCGCCGAGGACTCCCCGAATTGGATCGTCAAGGGCAACACCAACCCCGTGCGTCTGCGTTGGCTCGCCGCCTTGGCCTTGAAGGCGCGGTCAGGCGGCGCTCTCGCCGCCACGCACCTGAACGACCACAAATTCGACGTGCGCGTGCAGATCCAGAGCACCGCCAACAAGCTCGCGGAGTCATACGCAAGCCGGATCGCCGAGGCTTACTTTCAGCTTGCCGAGCTCTCCTATGCGTCGTTCCAGCCGTTCCACTTCGGGCCGATCCGGGTCAAGAAGGGATCGCCGGCTTATGAGAACGCTCTCTATGAGCGCTACTCAGGACTCAACAAGCTGGAGCTGCCCTGCGCGGCAGCCCTAGACAAGACCGGGCACCCTTGGCACCGCAACGCCGTGTCAGGAGGGTTCAGCATCCCCCTGCTCACCGAAGGCGACACCGGGGCCTTCTATCCCGACTTCCTCGTCTGGAAAGGCAAGAAGGTCTTCTGCATCGACACCAAGGGCGGGCACCTGCTGTCGGACGCAGTCGCCCGCAAGCTTTTCGACATCTCAGAGGGTGATCAGGTGAAGCTGCACGTCCGCTTCATCACCGAAGGCAAGCAGAAAAAGCTGATGGAGAAGCCCACGAAAGAGGGCTTCACTGTCTGGAAGATGAAGAGCGGCAATCCGACGCCGATTCACGTCGCAACAATGGACGAAGCGGTGAAGGAATGTTTGAAGTAGCTGGCCCGACATACTTGCTTGCCGCGCACACTCTTTGGTTCTGACCCCGGCGCGCGGCTCGAGGTCCTTGTCGCCGCGGCAACTTCCGCTATGGTCGCAAAGCCGATGTTGGCAGGAGGGTGATGATCGACTGCTCCCGCTGCGAAACCGTCATTTGGTTGCACGACCTGAACGTCACTTCAAGGTCGATTTCGATCTTTGGCCTGTCCCACGTAGAACCTCTTTCCGTCCGAACGCCCGGTACCCGCTCCAAGGCGTCCGCACGCGCTTCCTGGGCGTTGCGGCCATGACTGGCGCAACGCACGCCCCGCACCACCTGCCCCCGGATTTCTCGGGCGCGCAGTGGCCGGATCTGTCGCCCTTCACGCCTAGAGGACATTAGGCTGCAAAGCATCATTGGTGCGCAAAATGAATAAATTACGCAAACAAACTGCGTTCAATTTGCTTTAAAGACATAAATAATTGTGCAATCTGGCCAATGTTTTGCGTTCTGCGTTTGATCCAGATCAGTGCCACCACCCCCTCGCCGCCACGATCATCCGGGCTTTGCAGACCCCCCCGGAGACACCCCATGACCCTCGGCCTTGCGCTGCTGCGCGCCCTCAAGAACCACGGCGCGCAGGAAATTTTTGGCATTCCCGGTGACTTCATCCTGCCGCTGTTCAAGCAGATCGAAGAAAGCCGCATCCTGCCGCTGCACACCCTCAGCCACGAGCCCGCCCTGGGCTTTGCCGCCGACGCCGCCGCGCGCATGCACTGCGGCCTGGGCGTGATGGCCGTGACGTATGGCGCTGGTGCGCTGAACGTGGTCAACGCCGTGGCCAGCGCCTATGCCGAATGCTCGCCGGTGGTCATCCTGGCCGGTTGCCCCGGTGAGGTCGAGGCGCACTCGGGCCTGGTGCTGCACCACCAGGTGCGCAGCATTGATTCGCAACTGCGCATCTTCAGCGAGATCACCTGCGACCAGGTGCGCCTGTCCAACGCCGACACCGCGCCCGAAGACATTGCCCGCGTGCTGCGCAACTGCCGCGAATACTCGCAGCCGGTGCTGATCGAAATCCCGCGCGACATGACGCTGCAGCCCATGCGCGAGGTGCCCGTGCTGCCGCCGCGCAGCTTCAACGCCGAGGCCGTGGCCGAGGCTGCCGACGAATGGCTGGCGCGCATCCACGCCGCAAAAAACCCGGTGGTGGTGGTCGATGTGGAAGTGCGCCGCTTTGGCGTCGAGGCGCGCGTGGCCGAGCTGGCGCGCCGCCTGCAGCTGCCCGTGCTCACCACCTTCATGGGCCGGGGTCTGCTGGCCGAAGACGGCGTTGATCTGCACGGCACCTACCTGGGTGTGGCGGGGGCGCCCGAAACCACGGCGCTGCTCGACGACTCGGATCTGCCCGTGATGTTGGGCGCCATCCTGTCGGACAGCAACTTTGGCGTGAGTGCGCAGCGCATGGACTTCCGCCGCGCGCTCATCGCCGCCCACCGCGAGGTGCGCGTGGGCCACCACGTGTACCACGACATTCCGCTGGCCGCGCTGGTCGAGGCGCTGCTCGAACGCATTCCGGCCGCCAGCGCCCGCCCGCAGCGCACCCTGCCGCCCCAGCCCGAATACCCGCGCGGCCTGGTGGCCGACGACACGCCGCTGTGCGCGGGCGATTTGAGCCGGGCGCTGAACGACCGCATCCTCGCCCACGGGCCGATGAACATCGTGTCGGACATGGGCGACTGCCTGTTTGCCGCCATGGAGCTGCTACCCACGCCGCTGGTGGCCCCCGGTTACTACGCCACCATGGGCTTTGGCGTGCCCGCCGGCATTGGCGCCCAGGTGGCCACGGGTGAGCGCAGCCTGATCCTGGTGGGCGACGGCGCCTTCCAGATGACGGGCTGGGAGCTGGGCAACTGCCCGCGCCTGGGGCTGGACCCTATCGTCATCCTGCTCAACAACCAGAGCTGGGAAATGATCCGCGCCTTCCAGAACGAATCGCAATGCGCGGCGCTGGGTGACTGGCGCTTTGCCGACATGGCCAACGTGCTGGGCGGGCGTGGCCACCGCGTCACCACCCGCAAGGAATTCAAGGCCGCGCTGGACGCCGCCTTCGCCGAGCGCGGGCGCTTCCAGCTCATCGAGTTCATGGTGCCGCCGGGCGACAGCACGCCCACGCTGCAGCGGTTCTCGGAAGGCATTCGGGCGCTGCGGGCACGGGCCGCTGCCGCCTGATTTTTTTCCCGCCCCGCGCGGGTGGGCGTGCTCCGGGGAGCCCCTGCGCAGAACAGGGGCCCGGAGCGGCGCGCCCGCGCTTTTCTTGCTAGCACCCACCCCAGGAGACAAACCATGCTCGATTTCGCTTTCACCATCGGCGGCCAGAACGTCGCGGGCGCCGCCCGCCCCATTCCGGTGATCGACCCTTCCACCGGCCAGCCTTTCACGCACAGCCCCGCCGCCACCGTGGCCCAGCTCGACCAGGCGGTCGATGCCGCCGCCCAGGCCTTCGCCACCTGGCAGCACAGCAGCCACGCCGAGCGCAGCGCGGCGCTGGAGCGCGTAGCGGTAGCCATTGAGCAGCACGCGGCCGAGCTGGCCGAACTGGTCGTGCGCGAGCAGGGCAAGCCCCTGGCGCTGGCGCAAATGGAAGTGGGCGGCGCCGTGGCCTGGACGCGCGCCGCCGCCGCGCTGGAGATTCCGGTCGAGGTGATCGAGCAGCGCGAGGGCAAGCGCATCGAGCTGCACCGCAAACCGCTGGGCGTGGTCGGGTCCATCACGCCGTGGAACTGGCCGCTGATGATCGCCGTCTGGCACATCATGCCAGCGCTGCGCGCGGGCAATGCGGTGGTCATCAAGCCCTCGCCGTTCACGCCGCTGTCCACGCTGCGCCTGGTGCAGATCATGGCCACCGTGCTGCCCGCTGGGCTGGTCAACAGCGTGGTGGGCGAGGCCGAAGTGGGCCAGGCCATGGCCGAGCACCCCGGCATCGCCAAGCTGGTGTTCACCGGCTCCACGCGCACGGGGCAGGACATCATGCGGCGCGCGGCGGGCAACCTCAAGCGCCTGACGCTGGAGCTGGGCGGCAACGACGCGGCCATCGTGCTGCCGGGCACCGACACCGCCGCGATCGCCGAGGGCCTGTTCGCCACCGCCTTCCTCAACATGGGCCAGACCTGCGCCGCGCTCAAGCGCCTGTATGTGCATGAGAGCCAGGTCGATGCCGTGTGCGAGCAGCTCGCCGCCATCGCCGCGCGCCAGGTGCTCGGCGGCGGCCTGGAGCCGGGCGTCACCTTCGGCCCGGTGCAGAACGCGCCGCAGCTCGCGCGCGTCGAGGCACTGGTGGAAGACGCCCGCGCCCAGGGCGCGCGCATCGTCTGCGGCGGCCAGCGCCTGGACCGGCCGGGCTACTTCTACGCGCCCACCATCGTCGTGGGCCTCACCAACGGCGCGCGCCTGGTGGACGAAGAACAGTTCGGCCCCGTGCTGCCCGTCATCGCCTACCGCACGGTCGATGAAGCCGTGGCGCTGGCCAACGCCAGCAGCATGGGCCTGGGCGGCTCGGTCTGGGGCGAGGTGCAGGCAGCCACGGCCTTGGCGCCGCGCCTGGAGTGCGGCACGGTCTGGGTCAACGGCCACGCCGAGGTGCTGCCGCACTGCCCGTTTGGCGGCAGCAAGATGTCGGGCGTGGGCGTGGAGTTCGGCCTGGACGGCCTGCTCGAATACACCCAGCCGCAACTGCTCAACATCAACGGCTGAGTGTGATGGACGCCTACCTCGCCCTGGTGCGCGCCCAGCCCCTGGCCATGGCCATGCTGCAGTTTGCCGTGCTTGGCACGCTGGGCGACCTGCTTGGCGCCTGGCTGGCGGCGCACCGCGTGCACTGGCCGCTGGGCGGCGGCCTGTGGTGGCGCAAGATGGCCAAGTGGGCGCTCCTGGCCGTGCCGATCAAGGTGGCCTTCGTGGGCTATGCGGGCTTCGTGCAGGCGCTCGCCGCCCACGGCTGGCTGCCGCAGGGCGAGCCGCTGCTGCTGGCGCTGGCCACCTCAGTGGCCATCAACCTGCAGTTCGGCCCGCTCTTGGTGCTGGGCCACCGCTGGCTCAACAACCGCATCAGCGGCACCCGTGGCTGGCAGCACATCGACCGGGGCCTGTGGAGCCTGGCCTGGTTCTGGGTGCCCGCGCACGCCGTCACCTTCGCGCTGCCGCCGGACTGGCGCATCGGCCTGGCGGCGCTGTGGTCGGTGGTGCTGGGGATGATTCTGGGGATGTACAGCCCGGTGCGCGCGGCGCCTGTCCTGGCGCGCTGACACCCATCCCAAGGCCTCGTGTGCACTGGCCCGGGGCGGTGCTTCAAATGGCAGCGAGCAACGGGGGGAGCCTTTCCAGCATCAAGTCCACCACCACGCGGGTCTTCAGCGGCAGGTAGCGGGTGTGGGGCCACACCACATTCAGTTCGTAGCCAAAGGGCTGCGGCTCGTCGAATAGCTGCACCAGCGTGCCATCGCGCAATGCATCGGCCACCAACCACGCTGGCAGACGGGCCAGACCGACCCCGGCCAGCGTCGCACTGGCAATCATCTGGAGGTCGTCAAAGCACAAGCGTGAGGTCGTCGGCACCTCGACCCGCAGGCCGCGCGCGTCGTGAAACTCCCAGGGCTTGGTATGGCCATCACGCCCGTAGACGATGCACTGATGCCCGGTCAGCTCGTCCATGCTGCGGGGTCGGCCATGGGCCTGCAGGTAGGCCGGGGAGGCGCACATCACCATGCGTTGCACGCCCAGGCGCCGCGCCACATAGGCCGTGCTGTCGGGCAGCGGCCCGCTGCGGACAGCCAGGTCAACACCCTCGCCCACCAGATCGCTGCGGCGGTCGGAGAACGATGCCTCCAGCACCAGCTGGGGGTAGCGTTGCGCCAGTTCCAGCAGCAGTGGCCCCACACACAGGCGGCCAAACAGCACCGGCATGCTCAGTCGCACACGGCCCGTGGGCGCACGGCGCGCGGCATCCATGCTGGCGTCTGCAGCGTCCAGCTCGGCCAATGCGCGCTGACAGTGCTCGTAGTAGGCCTGGCCGTCCTCCGTCAGGCTCTGGCTGCGGGTGGTGCGAAGAAACAGGCGGGTTCCCAGGCGCGCCTCCAGCCGGGCAATGCTCTTGGCCACGGCCGAGCGTGTCAGTTGCCGCCGCCGCGCCGCCAGCGCAAAACTGCCCGCATCCACCACCGCTACAAAGTCTTCGATGCCGCTCAGACGGTCATTCGTTGTGCCCATGAAAACCCATTATTGGATCAATAAACTCGACAGTCATAAGAATTAATTGCGCCACTGGAGATTGTTTGGCGCCAATACCATTGTGCTTCGTTTTGCGAACCTTCTCAACCCTGAAATGAAAGAAGCACCATGTCCAACACCCTGCAACGCTGGCAACTCAACCGCTTCGGCGCCCACCACCTGAGCCTGGAAAGCCATCCGCTGCCCAGTCCCGGTCCGGGCGAGGTGCTGGTACGGGTAGAAGCCGTTTCTCTGAATTACCGGGACAAGCTCATGATCGACAACGGCATGGGCATGCCGCTGACCATGCCCTTCACCCCCGCATCGGACATGTGTGGCACCGTCATTGCGACGGGTGAGGGCGTGACACGCTGGCGTGCGGAGGACCGCATCGTCAGCACCTTCTGGGTCGGCTGGATGGATGGCGTCTGCCCCGCGGATGCGTTCGCACTCGGCGGCATCGGCCCGGGCATGCTCGCCAGCCATGTGCTGCTGAACGAACACTGGGCCGTGGCGGCGCCGCGCACGCTCACGGCGGCGCAGGCCAGCACGCTGCCCTGCGCCGGACTGACTGCATGGTTCGCGCTGGTGGAAACCGGCGCCTTGCGGGCCGGGCAGACGG
Source organism: Comamonadaceae bacterium (assembly GCA_003484805.1). Taxonomy (GTDB): domain Bacteria; phylum Pseudomonadota; class Gammaproteobacteria; order Burkholderiales; family Burkholderiaceae_C; genus Simplicispira. Next base: position 14,023 of record DMZZ01000173.1, read on the forward strand.
TGCTGGTGCATGGCACGGGCGGGGTGGCCTTGTTTGGACTGCAAATCGCCCGAGCCCATGGCGCCCAGGTCATCGTGGTGTCGGGCAGCGACCACAAGCTGGAGCAAGCCCGCGCACTGGGGGCCAGCCATGGCATCAACCGCCATGGCACGGCCGATTGGGTCAGCGCCGCGCGCGAGTGGACCGGTGGACGGGGCGTGAACCATGTGCTGGAGATTGTGGGCGGCGCCAACCTGGGTCGCTCGCTGCAAACACTGGGGCAAGGTGGACGTGCCTCGGTGATTGGCCTCCTAGAGGGCGACCAGATCAGCAGCTCGGTGTTTCCGGTGATCATGGGGCGCCCCACCATTCAGGGCATCAGCGTGGGGCACCGCCGGGCGCTGGAAGAACTGGTTCGCGCGGTCGATGCCACCGGCCTGCAACCGGTGATTGCCGCTGAATATGACTACACAGAGCTCCCCTTGGCGCTGGAGCATCTGGCGCGCGGTCCGTTCGGCAAGGTGGTGCTGAAATTCTGACCCACCACTCTGAAAATCGCCCAACAGGTGCCACTGCACGCCGTCCCATCGCGCCCGCCCGACAGGTGCGTTCGCCTGGTACGCCTGCGGCTTGCGGCGACATGAGCATCGTACTCATGAGCAAATTTATCTATTCATATCTAGGCTTTATAAAAATGGAAAAATCACAATAATATCTATTCATATAATGCAACATGGCAGCACTATCCCTCCATGCTGAGAGCCTTCTGCAGACCCTGCGCCGCCACGGCGGCGTGGCAACGAGTGCGCAGTTGATGGATGCGCTTGGCGTGAGCCAGCCCACGGTGTCGCGCACGCTGGCACCGCTGGTGCGCGCGGGCCGGGTGCGCAAGGTGGGCGCGGCGCGCTCGCAGCGCTACCTGCTGCCGCGCGTGGTGGCGGGGGTCGGGGCAGACATTCCCATCATGCGCGTGGACACCGCCGGCGTGCCGGCGCCGTTCGGCCGCATGGTGCCTCTGCCGGGCGGCGCCTTCTGGGTGGAGGAAGAAGACGGCGTGAGCGAGCGCCACGACGGCCTGCCCTGGTTCCTGGCCGACATGCGGCCCCAGGGCTTCATGGGCCGCAACTTCGCGCAGCTGCACCCCGACCTGCAACTCCCGACCGACCCGCGCCACTGGACCGACGACGACGTGCTGCGCGCCCTGGCGCTGCGCGGCGAGGACCTGCCGGGCAATCTGCTGGTGGGCGATGCCTCGCTCGCGCGCTTCCACACCCTGGGCCAGCGCCTGGCGCGGGCCGCCTCGGCCGACGACTACCCTGCGTTGGCCCGCAGCGCGCTGCAGGGGCAACTGCCCGGCTCCTCGGCCGGTGGCGAGCAGCCCAAGTTCTGCTGTGTCACGCAGGGGCGCAGCGTGATCGTGAAGTTTTCGAGCAGCGGCGACAGCCCCGCCGACCAGCGCACGCGCGACCTGCTGCTGTGCGAGCACCTGGCGCTTCGGGTGCTGGCCCAGGCCGGTTTGCCGGCCGCGCCCACGGAGGTGTTCGAGCGTGCGGGCCGCGTGTTCCTGGAGTCCGAGCGCTTCGACCGCTGCGCGCCCTGGCAGGACACCCCGGTCGGCGCGCCGCCGGGGCGCATCGGCATGGTCTCGCTCATGGTGTACGACGCGCAGTACGTGGGCGAAGTGGACAACTGGGCCGCCACGGCCGAGCGCATGCAGGCCCGCGCCCTGCTCACCCCCGAGGATGCCCGCACGTTGCGCCTGCTCGAAGCCTACGGCCGCCTCATCGGCAACACCGACCGGCACTACGGCAACATCTCACTGGTGCTGGTGGAGGACGACTGGCGCCTCTCGCCCAGCTACGACATGCTGCCCATGCTCTACATGCCCATCGCGGGTGAGCTGGTGGCGCAGGAGCTGGGGCTGGCGCGCATGGCGCCCACGGCCGCCACGCTCGATGTGTGGCGCGAGGCGCGGGGGCTGGCGCGGGATTTCTGGAGCGCAGCGGCCCTGGATGATCGAATCTCAGGCGATTTCAGGGCCATGGCGCAGATCCACGCCGATGCCCTGGCCACCCCGTACGGGTGACCGCAGGGGCGCAAGCCTCACTCGGCGCTGTCGTTTTCGGCGATGCCCAGCACATCCGTGGTGGCGATGCCGGGGGTGGCCACGCCCGGCAGTTCTTCGACATCGCGCAGCTTGCGCTCGATGGCCCGCGTGCGCACGCCGATGTCCTTGAATTTGTTGGCGGCGGCGTCAATCGACTTGTGGGTGGCATCGACGATGTCACCGAACTTTTTGAACTCCGTCTTGACCGTGGACAGGATGCCCCAGACCTCGGATGAGCGCTTCTCGATGACCAGGGTGCGAAAGCCCAGGCGCAGGCTGTTGAGCATGGCCGACAGGGTGGTCGGTCCGGCCACCACCACGCGGTAGTCGTTCTGCAGGGCCTCGACCATGCCGGGCACGCGGCACACCTCGGCAAACAGGCCTTCGGTGGGCAAAAACAGGATGGCGAAGTCGGTGGTGTGCGGCGGGCTCACATACTTGGCGGCAATCTTCTTGGCTTCGAGGCGGATGGAGCTCTCGAACGCGGTCGCGGCCTGCTGGGCGAGGCTTTTGTCGAGCGACTCGTGCGCTTCGATCAGCCGCTGGTAGTGCTCCACCGGGTACTTGGAGTCGATGGGCAGCCAGACCGGCTGGTCGTCGCTCTTGCCGGGCATCTTGATGGCGTATTCCACCAGGTCGTTGCTGCCGGGCACGGTCTTGACGTTGCGGGCAAATTGCTCGGCGGTCAGCAGCCCTTCGATGATGGCGCCCAGTTGCACTTCGCCCCAGGTGCCACGGGTGCGCACGTTGGACATCACGCGCTTGAGGTCGCCCACGCTGCCCGCGAGGGTCTTCATCTCGCCCAGCCCGGCGTGCACCTGCTCCAGCCGTTCGCTGACCAGCTTGAACGAGTCGCCCAGGCGCTGCTCCAGCGTGGCGTGCAGCTTTTCATCGACGGTGCGGCGCATTTCTTCGAGCTTGGCGGTGTTGTCCGCCTGGATGGCGGCCAGCCGCTCGTTCAGCGCGGCGCGCAACTGCTCGGAGTTTTGCTGCGAGCCCTGCACCATGCCCTGCAACTGCTGGGCCACGGTGTCCTGCAGCGCGGTGAACTGCTTGTGGATCTGGTTGCCGTTGCCCTCCAGCTGGTCCTTCAGGGCGGTGGACATGATGCGCAACTGGCTGCCGGTGTCGGTCTTCAGCGAGTCCAGCGTGAGCTGGGTCACGCCGCCCAGGGCCTCGAAGCGCTCCTGAATCTGCGCCCCCAGGGCCACCGAGCTTTGCGCCAGCGCTTCGCGTGAGGTCTGGGTCTCCATCGACAGGCGCTGCAGGGTCTCGGTCAGTTCGGTGCGAAACGCCACGAGGGTGTCCGTCGTTTCCTTGCGGTTGGCGGCAGCATCGTTCTGCGCCTGGGCGAACTGCGCCATCTGCGCCTTGCCCGCTTCGTCCAGCCGGCCCAGCAGCGCTTGCTGCAGGCCGCTGAAACGGCCGCCCATGGAGGTGTCGAACCCGGTGAGGCGCTGCTCCAGCTTGGCCTCGAAGGCGCCAAAGGCCGACAGCAGCTCTTGGCGGCCAGTGCGCGACTCGTGCACGGTCTTGTCCAGCTTGTCATCAAGGGTGCGGCGCGAGGAATCGAACCCTTGGGCCGTGGTTTCGGTGAACAGCCGCAATTGCTGTTCGATGCGCGCACTGGCCGCTTCGCTGCGTGCGCTGGCCTGCGTCAGCGCCTGCATGTTCTGCTCCAGCAGCGCCAGCCGGGCCTGGAGGTCGGCGGGGGTATCAAAGCGTGGCCTGCGCAGCAGTGCAATGACCTGCAGCAGCAGCACCAGGGCGATGCCCGCCACAAGAAGGTAAAACGCCATGTCGTTCATGCAATCGGTCCTCTGAACGCTGTCAAAAATGGGATGGATGCCGGTGCGGGTTGCGCGTCAGTTGGCGCGCACTACCCGTAGCACGTTTTCGCCGTAGGCTTCGAGCTTTTTCGCCCCCATGCCGCTGATGCCCTGCAGGTCCTCCAGCGTCGCAGGGCAGCGTTCGGCAATCGCCGCCAGCGTGGCGTCGTGAAAGATCACATAGGCCGGCAGGTTGTGCTCGCGCGCCACCTCGGCGCGCCAAGCCTTGAGGTTGATGAAGCGCACCTGCGCGTCCTGCCCCAGGTTGGCGGCGGCTGCGGGCGGCGCGGCGGCGCGGCGCGCTTTTTTGGGCGCGGCGTGGGCTGTGGCCTCGCGCAGTTGCACGGCCTGTTCGCCGCGCAGCACCGCGCGCGAGCCTGCGGTGAGGCACAGGGTGTCAAAGCTGTGGCCGTTCTCCAGGCTCACCTTGTGCAGACCTACAGCGCCGGTGGCCAGCAGCTGGCGCAGCACGCCGCGCAACTGCGTTTCGGAGTAATCCTTGCCCAGGCCGAAGGTGGAGAGTTTTTCGTGCCCGAACTGCCGCACCTTATCGGTGTCCTTGCCGCGCACGATGTCCATGATGTGGCCGGTGCCGAAGGTCAGGCTGCTGGCTTCGTGCACGCGGTAGATGGTGGAGAGGAGCTTGCGCGCCGCGTCGGTGCCGTCCCATACGGGCGGCGGGTTCAGACAGTTGTCGCAGTTGCCGCAGGGCGCGGACTGCTCGCCGAAGTAGGCCAGCAGGCGCACGCGCCGGCAGTCGGTGGCCTCGGCCAGGCCCAGCAGCGCGTCGAGCTTGCCGCGCATCACGGCCTTGAATTCCTCGGCCGCCGGGCTTTCGTCGATCATGCGGCGCTGGTTCACCACGTCGTTCAGGCCGTAGGCCATCCAGGCGTCGGCGGGAAGGCCGTCGCGGCCCGCGCGGCCGGTCTCCTGGTAGTAGCCTTCGATGTTCTTGGGCATGTCCACATGCGCCACAAAGCGCACGTCGGGCTTGTCGATGCCCATGCCAAAGGCAATGGTCGCCACCATCACGATGCCTTCCTCGCGCAGGAAGCGGTCCTGGTGGCGCTGGCGCACATCGGCGCCCAGGCCCGCGTGGTAGGGCAGGGCGTTGAGGCCGGCTTCGCACAGCGTGTCGGCCAGTTCCTCCACGCGCTTGCGCGACTGGCAATAGACCACGCCCGCGTCCTCGGGGTGTTCGCGCTCGATGAAGCGCAGCAGTTGCGTGGTGGCGTCCTTCTTTTCCTCGATCCGGTAGCGGATGTTGGGCCGGTCGAAGCTGCTGACGAACTGCCGTGCCTGCTGCAACTGCAGCCGCTCGACAATGTCGGCGCGCGTGAGGGCATC
>DMZZ01000037.1:0-20758 GCA_003484805.1 Comamonadaceae bacterium
TGTACAGCCCGGTGCTCGTGGCCTGGGTTGCGCCAAGGCGTGGCCCATGGTGCAAGGGCTGGTGTAGCAGGCCGCAGGCTTTCTGCAGCCCATTGCCAGCCTTTCGGACGCCAGAGGCTCTGGCACAGATGACAATCCGTGCCAGCCGTCCATCGCCTTTTTCTGTCTGAACCGCTCTCGGGGCGCTGGCACCCTTGCACCGCCCCCCCACTCCACCGCCCATGGCCACCGATTCCTTTGCCGATCTGCTGTCGATCTACATGCGCCGCATCCGCGCCAGCGCCTCGGGCGTGGCCACCGAGATTGGCCTGAGCCGCGAGGCGGTGAACAACTGGCGCAACGGCGTGTCGGCACCCAACCCGCGCTCGCGCGACCGCGTGGTGGCCTGCACGCGCTACCTGCGCCTGACGGAGAGCAACGCGCCCAGTGCATCGGTAGCGCCCCGGTCGCTCATGCCGAGCATGGCTTTGAATTCGCCACGCGACATTTCTTCACCACTCAAAAACAGGTAGTGCAGGCCGCGCAGAGCCTCTTGGCGCACGCCTTGTTTGCGCACGGTGGCTCAGCTTCTATTCGGGCTTTGATGGCTTCGAAGTTCAGCAGGATGACAAGAGATCGCGACTACGGTTTTGATAGCTGCAAGCGCTTGTCCATAAAGCGCCAGAGCCCAATTCTGCACTTACACCTGCGCCAAATACTGCTCCACCAGCACCTGCACCGCATCGGCCTGCAACACATCCCGCCGCCGCTTCAGCGGGTCGCGGTCGGGCTGCCCCGCCATCCACCGCTTGAACGCCACAAACGTGGCCGGGTGCACGGTGTCCATGCGTGCCATGGTGCCGTTGGTGGCGACGATGACGGCAGAGAAACCCGGTGAGTCCAGCAGCATGCTGGCGCGGCGGGCCTGAGCCACCCAGAAGTCTTCGTCTGCGTCGCTGAGTTTGATGGGGTGCGGGTCGTCGTCCGTTTGCTCGCGGCGGATGATGTCCACCTCAAAGCCGTCTTTGTTGACGGCGGTGTACTTTTGGCCCTGCCGTATGCGAAAGGTGGGGTCTACCTTTTTGAGCACCCCCAGCATGGAGCTATCCACCCGGGCGAGCTGGGTGGAGAAGGTGATGCGTTTGCGGGTGTCACACAGCAAGTCAATGTCGCGTGTGGCCAGGGCGTCGGCCTCCAGCCGCACCCCGGCGGCGGCCTCGTAGGCGTAGAGAGCGTGGGTGCCCACCACGCGAAAGTGCTCGCTGAGGTGGGTGCTGGCCAGGCGGTTGAGCAGTGCCACCACCAGCGGGTCTACCCTGCCAACCCGCAGGGCGCGGTTCAGGCGCTGTTGCTGCTCCAGCGCGGCTTTCAGGCCGGTGAGCCGTTCGGCGCTGGCCTGCTTTTTTTGCATGAATTTGTCGTAGATGGCCTGCGTCTCGGGTGTGCGCGGGCCGAGGCTGGTTTCCGCGCCAGCAGGCGAGGTGCGTACCAGGTACTTTGATTCTGGCGACGAGGCTGGCCCCGCGTGCCAGTACATGCCGCCGCGCACTTGGGCGGCTTCTTCTGTGGCTTCGGCCAGCGCATCGAACACGGCAACGGCGTCGATGTACTGGCGGGTGATAGCGGGGCTGAGTTCGAGCATTTCGGTATATTCTGTGTTTCTAGATTTTTTACCGAAAAATCAATAATAACAATAAGTTAAGTTAAATTTAAAAGTCTGTTTTGCGCGGTATGCGCAGGGGTGAGCGGGCGGGTTGACCTGCTGCGTTGCCGACTGGGAGATGCGCCGCTTCTCATCGCCGCACTTTGCGCGGTGAATAACGCCGCAATACGGCTCAAGCGCGGATGCGGGAACATATTTCGCTGCGATTTTTATAGCTGCCAGTGCTTATGGTTAAAGCGCTAGCAACCTATTTGAGCAAGACGTAGGCGGTATTCCGCCCACCACCTTCCAGCCGCGCCAGCACACCCTGGGTTAACAGGTCGTTGATATCCCGCAGCGCCGTGTCGGATGAACAATTGGCAATCGCCCCCCATTTGGCGTTGGTCAGCTTGCCTTCCATGCCATCCAACACACGGTTCAGCACCAGCGTTTGCCGCGCATTCATGGGCGTGCCCGCCCAGCGTTGCCAGAACTGGGCTTTGTCCAGCACGCCCGCCAGCGTGGCGTCTGCACCCTGCACGGCGCGCAGCAGGCAGCCCAGAAACCAGTGCAGCCACGGGGTGACGTCCAAGGGGCCTTTTTGGGTGGCCTCTAACTGGTCGTAATAGTCTTTGCGCTCGCGCTGTATCTGGGCGCTGAAGCTGTAGAAGCGCTGGTGTGTTCCTTCCGCGCGGGCCAGGGCCATGTCGCCCACGGCACGGCTCAGGCGGCCGTTGCCGTCGTCAAACGGGTGCAGGGTGACCAGCCACAAGTGGCCCAGGCCGGCTTTGATGATGGCGTCGCCCACCGGGGCGGCCTCAAACCAGTCAAAAAAGGCCTGGGTTTGCGCGGGCAGGGTGGCGGCGGGTGGGGCTTCAAAGTGCACCTTTTCTCTGCCCACGGGGCCGGACACCACTTGCATGGGGCCGCTGCCATCGGTGCGCCACGCAGCCACGGTGATGCGCGTGCGCCCGCTGTAGCCGGTGGGGAACAGCGCGGCATGCCAGCCCAACAGGCGCTCGGGGGTCAGGGGTTGGTCAAAGTGGCGGGTGGCATCCAGCACCACGTCCACCACGCCGTCCACATGCCGGTCGCTGGGTGCCAGGGCCCCGATGTCGAGGCCCAGCTTGCGGGCCACGGAGGAACGCACGGCGTCCAGGTCCAGCCGTTCGCCTTCGATGGCGCTGGTGGTGATGACTTCTTGTGTCAGCACTTGCAGGGTGGCCTGGTCGCGCTGCGCCAGCCCCAAGTCGACCATGCGCCCGGCCAGGTGGCCCTGTGCGCGGTGCACTTCAGCCAGCGGAGCGGCCAAGGCTGCCGCGTCAAAACGCCACTGCGGCCAGTCGGGGCGCTGCCACAGGTAAGTGCGGCGGCGAGGGGCTTTCTTTTCGGTCCACATGCGGTGATTATGGCGTTTATTCGCCGCAAAATGCGCGGTGAATAAACGGGCTTTTCACCGCATGAACCTCAATCGCTGGGTCGCATTTCCCATTGGATGTGTTAACGACGCCCTGCGGGTGGCTTCGACAGGCTCAGCCAGAACGGATAGGGGCACCTCTGACACGCGTAGCCAGGCTGGCAGCTATTCTCGTTTTGATAGCTGCTTGCGCTTACCCCATAAGCGCTAGCGGCCAATTTAACTCCAAACCTAGCGCTTGACCCCGGACTCAAGCTGGCTGCGCACGGCCAGCACGAAAGCCGTTTCCAGGGCCTCTATGTAGTGGTACAGCGCCACGTAGCTGCGCGCGGCGTGGCCGATCACCAGTTTGCGCTCGCCGCCTTGCACGGGGCGGCCGATCTGATAGATCCGACAGCGCCTGGCACGTGAATGCCCGTTTGCAAGGCAAGGGTGGTATCGCCTGGCAAGTGCCCGTCGCTACAGGCGGGTTACAGTGCCCGGCGGCGCAAAAGCCGGCACGAACCTGGCGCTTCCAACCCAGTACACACGAACCTGGCAGCCCTTGGCCCCTCGGCGCGACAGGGCCCCTGGCTTTTCCCCTTTCCCATACTCACCGGACCGCCCCATGACCAGCCCTATGTACTCCTACTCGGTTCCCGTCTTCAAGCAGATGCTGACAGCCTTGAAAACCATTCTTGCGCAGGCGAGCGACTACGCAGCCGCCAAGTCGATCGAGCCCGACGCCTTGCTGCAGGCGCGGCTGGCGCCCGACATGTTTCCGCTGATCAAGCAGGTGCAGACTGCCGCCGACTTTTCACGCGGCATCGCGGCGCGACTGGCGGGGGTGGATGTGCCGGTCTTTGCAGGCGACGAGAAAAGCTTTGCCGATCTGGATGCGCTGCTGGCGCAGACCTTGGCCTTTTTGGACAGCGTGAACGCAGCGCAGTTTGACGGCAAGGAAGGCATTGAGATCGTCTTGCGCCCCGGCACGCCGAAAGAGAAAAAACTCAGTGGGCAGGCCTACCTGGCGAACTATGGTCTGCCACAGTTCTTCTTTCATGTGACGACGGCCTACGACATCCTGCGCCACAACGGTTTGCCCATTGGCAAGCGCGACTACATGGGCGCCTATTGACCTGAACAGGGTGCTTGCTGCCGCGCCACGGCGCCTTGCCAGGCGTCCACGATCTCCAGCTCCAGCACGCCGGTGGATTTGCGGCGAAGCAGGTAGCTGCCGTGCAGAGGGCCAGGCGTTGCTGAATCCGCCTCCGCCTCGAGCCACAGCTGCGGGAACATAAAGCCCAGTGCATGCTGCGGCAAGCCCAAGCGCACCTTGCCTTGTGGCGAGGCGGACTTGAGCAGGCCGCGCTGTGACGCGCGCTATGGGTTGCGGCCATCGGAGTCTGCTGCGTGGATGGCGCAGGCTGCAGCTTGAACAAAATTTTTGCCAGCTGCCCGCGCGCTGGAGCCAGTACAGTCTGGCGTGTGGTGCACGCGCTCAACGCGGCCTCAATTCGCCCCTACGGGCTTTCAAGGAGACAGACAAATGTTCAGTCATGTGATGGTCGGTGTGAATGACCTGGAGCGGTCGAGGAAGTTTTACGACGCGCTGTTTGCCACGATGGGCATCGGCCCCGGGGTGGCCAACCGGAACCGCTATTTTTACCGTGGCCCCCACGGCACGTTTGGCATCACCACGCCCATCAATGGCGAGCCGGCCTGCGTGGGCAATGGCGGCACCATCGGTTTTGCCATGCAGTCGCCCGAGCAGACCGATGCCTTCCACGCAGCGGGTGTGGCCAACGGTGGCACCACCTGCGAAGACCCGCCGGGCCTGCGCGAGGCCCCGGGCGGCAAGCTGTACCTGGCGTACCTGCGCGACCCGGACGGCCACAAGCTCTGCGCCCTGCACCGCCCTGCGCAATAAGAGTGGCCCAAAAAACGCTTCTAGCGTCGTTGCTGCGTCTTGTCGTGCTCGGCGTACTGCCTGCGACGCAGCGCCTGGCCTGAACCGCTGCGCTGAGTTTTGTGAACCCCTCTCGGAAGGCGCGAGCAGCCGCCCGCCGTCAGAGCGGCTGCGCCTCGCCGTCCACAAAAACCTTCAGCGTTTGCGGGGCGAAGGCGTGCCAGGTTTCGTTGCGCGTCAGGGGTGCGGTGACGATGATGGCCACGCGGTCGGTCGGGGCTGTCTGGGTGGCAAAGTCCACCTGCAGGTCTTCGTCGGACAGGTGCGCCTGGGCAAACGGGTGGCGGCGTTCCACGTAATACAGGTGGGTGGAGGCATGGGCCCACAGCGCCTGGCCGTTCGATAGCAAAAAGTTGAAGGTGCCGTGCGGCGCAATGCGCGCAGCCAGGTCGCGCAGCGTGATTGTCAGCTCGGCAATGCTGGGCACGCCCGCGTGCGACTTGGCCAGCTCCTGCATGATCCAGCAGAAGGCGTGCTCGCTGTCGGTGGTGCCCACGGGGCGAAAGTGGCTGTGCAGCCGGGGGCGGAAGTCTTTCAGGTCGCCGTTGTGCGCAAACACCCAGTAGCGGCCCCACAGCTCGCGCACAAAGGGGTGGCAGTTCTGCAACCCGACCACGCCTTGCGTGGCCTTGCGGATGTGCGATATGACATTGCAGCTTTTGATGGGGTAGCGGCGGATGAGCTCGGCAATGGGCGAGTCCACGGCGCGCTCGTGGTCCACAAAGTGGCGCACCCCTTTGTCTTCAAAGAAGGCAATGCCCCAGCCGTCGCAATGGTCGCCCGTGTGGCCCGCGCGCTGGGCAAAGCCCGTGAAGCTGAAGGTCACGTCGGTGGGGGTGTTGCAATTCATTCCGAGCAGTTGGCACATGGTTGCACTCTCGTATCCAGTTCAGGCCGCAGGGGCGGAAGGGGCGCGCGGCGCATCGCGCAACTGCCAGGCGGCCACCAGCGCCAGCACACACAGCGCCGCCAGCATGAGGAACGACTCGCTGAACGCCGCGATGCGCGCAGGGCTGCTGCCACTGCTGGACAACGACACGCCGTGCGCCGCCAGGCGCCATTCGAGCACGATGCCGCACAGGCTGACACCGGCCGCGCCCCCCAGCATGCGCAGGAAGCCGATGGTGCTGGAGCCCTGGGAGATGAGCGCTTTGTCCAGCGGCCGCATGGCGCCCAGGTTGAGCGAAGGCAGGATGAAACCCAGCCCGATGCGGCCCAGGATGGCAAAGGCCACCAGCCACCACAGGGGCGACTCCAGCCCGATCAGCACCATGAGCGCAAACGACAGCGCCAGCAGAAACAGCCCGNNAACAGCCCGATGCTCACCAGCAGGTGGGTGGGCTGGCGGTCGGCCAGGCGGCCCACCAGCGGGATGGTGAGCGCCAGCACCGCGCCTGCAGGCAGCAAAATGGTGCCCACATGCGAGGCCGACAGTTGCAGCCCCATCTGCATGAACACCGGCAGCAGGTAGGTGGAGCCAAACAGCGCCGTGCCATAGATGAACGCCACGATGCTGCCCATGGCAAACGTACGGTAGCGAAACAGGCCCAGCTCCATCAGCGGCGAACGCCCCTGGCGCGACAGGCGGCGCTGCCAACCGACGAACAGCAGCGCACACAGGGCCGCCAGCACCAGCAGCACAAAGGCCTGCAGCAGCGGGCCGCTGCGCAATTCGACCAGGCCGTTGAGCAGGCACAGCGTGCCGGCGCCGCCCAGCAGCAGCCCGCGCCAGTCCAGCGACTGGCTCTGCCGGTTGGCCGCCAGGCCGCCCGGCGCGGTGTTGGGCACCAGTTTGTAGGCCAGCCACAGCGAGACGATGCACAGCGGCACCACCATGAAGAAGATCGAGCGCCAGCCAAACCAGTCGACCAGCAGGCCGCCGATGCTCGGCCCCAGCGCGGGTGCCAGCACCACGCCCATGCCAAAAATGCCGCTGGCGCGCCCCTGCTCGTGCGGTTGGAAGGCATACAGGATGATGATGGCCGGGATGGGCTGCACGATGCCTGCGGCCAGCCCCTCGGCCACGCGCGCGGCCAGCACCAGGCCGTAGTGGTTGGACAGCCCGCCCACCATGCCACCCAAAAGCAGCAGCAGCATCGACCCCGCATAGGTGGCGCGGTAGCCATAGCGCGACAGCAGCCAGGGCGTGGTGAGCATGGACACCGTCATGGCCACCATGAAGCCCGAGGCCACCCACTGCGCGCGCTCCTGGCCCAGTGCAAAGTGCTGGCTCATGTCGGGAATGGCGACGTTGACCACGGTCGATGACATGACCGACGCCATGGTGCCCACCATCACGGCCAGCAGCACCAGCCAGCGGTAGCGTTCGCCATACCGGGCGCGCAGCGCCTGCAGGGATCCGGAACCGCTCATGCAGCGGCGGGGTTCAGGAACGCTCGGACCACAGGCGCCCGCCGGTGGCCCAGTTCTCGCGTTTCACGTCGGTGATCAGGATGTCCACCATCTCGGGCGTTCCGCCCAGCACCTCGACCGAGACGCGGGTGATTTCCTCGACGAGTTTCTTCTTCTGTTCGACCGTGCGGCCTTCGATCATTTCAATGTGGTAGGTCGGCATGGGGGGGCTCCGGGGGCAAAAAATCGATCATAAAGGCGCGGGGGGTTGCGCTGGCGCCGGATCGGACTCGCGGGCACAGACGGGGCAGATGCAGCGCTGGCCGCGCTCCTGCGCGGGCAGACGGGCCAGCGCCGCCCGGGACACCGGGGCCTGCATGCACCAGCAACCCTGCGGGTCGGCGCCCGAGGCCATGGCGCACTGGTTGGGCTGGCCGCAGGCGGGGCAGGCGCCAGGGGGAGAAGAAGGCGGGGCGTTCATGACAAAGAGGGGCTGCGCGGGCCTGGAGTGTAGGCCAAGGCCCGGCGCAACAGCGCCCGAAGGCGCTGTTGAATTTTGGATAAAACACGCTCAAAGATTTATTCATAAAGCGCGAACAGCTATCTAATTTGTAGCAGATGATGGAGCACCCCTCATCACCCCGGCGGCGGCAGTGCGCAGACCGCTCGGGCCGGTGGCAATTGATGGAGGCATGCCCTGCAGGGGGATGGAATACCGCAGCAAACGCCTGACTGCAGTCTGTCGTGCAGGGAATTCCCCAGCGGTTGGACTGTTTTTTGTGCCCGATCAGCGGCGCGGCGGCGGTACAGTCACCGGTCACGTCGTTGAAGTGCGTCCTGTCCGTCCTCCCGCGTCCACCCGCGGCACGATCGGCACCGGCGCAATCGCCCGGCAACGCCCAGGCGCAACGATCACCGGACAGTCAACCGCCAGCGCACGCAGGTGAGCACCGCCTGCTGCGGCGAAGGGGGCGTGCGCACCAACACACCCGGCATGCAAAGCCGTGGGCAAAGATAGTCAAAGGGAGAGCCGTGCTGTTACTCATCGTTTTACTTCCGCTTTTCCTGGGCACCGCCGCCACGTTCTGGCTGGGCTCAAGATCGCGTGGGCTCACTGCCCTGGCGGCCGGGGCCGTGACGGCGGCGAGTCTGGGCCTGCTGCTGAACCACGCGCCCGCAGTGATGGCGGGCGAGGTCATCATGAACGCCTGGGCCTGGGTGCCCGAGATCGGCCTGAACCTCACCTTCCGGCTCGATGGCCTGTCGATGATGTTCGCCGGGCTGATTCTGTTCATTGGTCTGATGATCGTCATCTACGCGCACTACTACCTGAGCCCCAAGGACTCGGTGGGCAAGTTCTACAGCGAGATGATGCTGTTCATGGCCGCCATGCTGGGCGTGGTGCTGTCAGACAACCTGTTGCTGCTGGTGGTGTTCTGGGAACTCACCAGCCTGTCTTCGTTCCTGCTGGTGGGCTACTGGAGCCACCGGGCCGACGCGCGCGCCGGTGCCCGCCAGGCGCTGGCCGTGACCGGCGGCGGTGGGCTGGCCATGCTGGGCGGCTTTGTGCTGCTGGGCCAGATCGCAGGCACCTATGAACTGAGCGCCATGCTGGGCAAGGTGGCCGCCATCCAGGCCGACCCGATGTTTGTGCCCGCCCTGTTGCTGATCCTGATCGGCGCCTTCACCAAGAGCGCGCAGTTTCCGTTCCATTTCTGGCTGCCCGACGCCATGGCCGCCCCGACGCCGGTGTCGGCCTATCTGCACTCGGCCACCATGGTGAAGGCCGGCGTTTTTCTGCTCATGCGCATGTACCCGGTGCTGGCGGGCTCGGGCTGGTTCGAGGCGATCGTGACCACCGTGGGCCTGATCACGGTGTTGTTTGCGGCCTTCATCGCCATCTTNNAGCACGACCTCAAGGGGCTGCTGGCGTACTCCACCGTGAGCCACCTGGGCCTCATCACCTTTCTGGTGGGGCTGGGCTCGCCGCTGGCGGCCGTGGCTGCGGTGTTCCACGTGTTGAACCACGCCACGTTCAAGGCATCGCTGTTCATGATCGCCGGAATTGTCGACCACGAAACCCACAGCCGCGACATGCGCAAGCTCGGCGGCCTGTGGGCGCTGATGCCGTGGACGGCCACCCTGTCCATGGTGGCGGCGGCGTCCATGGCCGGTGTGCCGCTGACCAACGGCTTTTTATCCAAAGAGATGTTCTTCACCGAAGCGGTGGTGGGCACCACCGGCGTGTGGGCCTGGCTGGTGCCGGCGGCGGTGACGCTGGCCGGCATTTGCAGCGTGGCGTATTCGCTGCGCTTTGTGCACGACACGTATTTCAACGGCCCCCTGGGCGATGTGCCCAACACCCACCCGCACGAGCCCCCGCTGGGCATGAAGCTGCCCGCCATGCTGCTGGTGGCGATGTGCATCGCCGTCGGCCTGCTGCCCGCCGTCACCTTCGGCCCGCTGGTGGATGTGGCGGCCACGGCCCTGGCCGGCAAGCCGCTGCCCGCGTACCACCTGGCCCTCTGGCACGGGTTCAACCTGCCGCTGCTCATGAGCGCCATCGCCCTGGTGGCGGGGGTGGGTCTGTACCTGCTGCTGGCGGCGCACAAGCGGCTGCACCGCATGGAGTCCGAGGCCTGGTTTGGCGCGGCCACCGGGCGCCAGATCTTCGACCGCCTGATCGACGGGCTGTTCGGCCTGGCGGGGCGCATCTCGGAGCGGCTGGAAAGCGGCTCGCTGCAGCATTACCTGGCCTGGACGCTGGGCGCCGCCATTGCCGTGGTGGCCGTGACCGTGCTGGGCAGTGGCAGCCCCATGGGCACCGGACCACGCGCGCTGTTGCCGGCGTCGCCGCTGGCCATTGCCATCTGGCTGCTGCTGGCTGGCACCACATTGACGCTGGTGGCGACGCACCACCAGCGGTTCCAGTCGGTGGTGCTGGTGGGCGTGGTGGGGCTTGTCACGTCGCTGGCTTTTGTCAGCCTGTCTGCGCCCGACCTGGCGTTGACCCAGTTGTCGGTGGAGGTGGTGTCCACCGTGCTGCTGCTCATGGGCCTGGCCTTGCTGCCCCAGCGCTCACCGCACGAGTCCGGCAGCCTGCGCCGCGTGCGCGACGGAGCACTGGCGCTGGCCGGGGGGGCGGGCATGTCGTGGCTGGCCTGGGTGCTGCTCACCCGCGACCACGACTCCATTTCCTGGTACTTCCTCGAAAAATCCATGCCGGTGGGCGGCGGCACCAACGTGGTCAACGTGATCCTGGTGGACTTCCGGGGCTACGACACCTTTGGTGAGATCACCGTGCTGGGCATTGCCGCCATTGGCGTGCTGGCGCTCATGGAAGGCATGCGCACGCGCCGCCCTACGGCCGACACCGATGGCCGCCGCTGGACCTTTGCCGAGCAACCCCTGCTGCTGCGCGTGGCGGCGGCGGTGGTGCTGCCGGTGGCGCTGGTGTTCACCCTCTACATCTTCATGCGCGGCCACAACCTGCCGGGCGGCGGCTTCATTGCCGGCCTGATCACGGCCGTGGCGCTGGTGCTGCAGTTCATGTCCATGGGGCAGGCCAAGGCCGAACTCCTGCTGCGCGGCCAGGCGGGGCGCCGCTTCGTGAAATGGATCGGCGCCGGTCTGGGCATTGCCGGGCTCACCGGCGTGGGCGCGTTCGTGTTCGGCCGCCCCTTCCTGACCAGCGCCCATGGCCACCCCCATGTGCCCTTGCTGGGCGAGCTGCCGCTGGCTTCGGCTGCGCTGTTTGACCTGGGCGTCTACCTTGTGGTGGTGGGCGCCACGCTGCTGACCATCTCGGTGCTGGGCAACGTGAGCCGCGAGACCCAGCAGGCCGCAAGCCCGCACCCGCCGGAGCCTGCTGCATGAACGCCGCAGGCCCCCGTCACCCCTCGCCCGCCGTGCGACACACNNCCTTTCCCGTGGTGCTGGGCCTGTCCCTGTTTGGCTATGCGGTCAACGTGTTCATCTTTGCGATGGGGCGTTTATGGTCCAACGCCCAGCCCATCCTGGTGGGTGATGGCCCCGTGGCCGACCCCTTGCCACAGGCGCTGGTGCTCACTGCCATCGTGATCGGCTTTGCCACCACGGGCTTTGTGATCGAGCTGGCCCTGCGCAGCCGCCATGAGAGCGGCAGCGACCATGTGGACGGGCACGAGCCCGGCCACGCCCCGGGTTACCGCAGCGCCACACAGGCGCCTGCGGGCAAGAGTGGAGGTCAGGCCTGATGTGGGATGTGATCTCTGCTTTCTGGCTGCAGCACGCCCCGGTGCTGTCGGTGCTGTTGCCGGTGTTCACGGCCGTGGGCCTGTTGCTGATCGGTGATTCGGCCAGTTCCGGCGGCACCGGGGCGGACGGCCGCCAGCGCTGGGGCGCACGGCTGTCCATGGCGTCGGTGTTGCTGGGCCTGTTCATGGCCGTTCAGCTGGTGCGCCACGCCAGCGGCGGCGAGCTGCTGGTGTACCAGCTGGGTGAATGGCCCGCGCCGTTTGGCATCGTGCTGGTGCTCGACCGCTTGTCGTCCCTCATGGTGCTGCTGACCTACCTGGTGGCGGTGCCGGTGCTGTGGTACGCCACGGGCGGCTGGGACACACGGGGCCGCCACTTTCATGCCCTGTTCCAGTTCCAGCTGATGGGCTTGTGCGGCGCCTTCCTGACCGGCGACCTGTTCAACCTGTTCGTGTTCTTCGAGGTGCTGCTGATCGCCTCTTACGTGCTGCTGGTGCACGGCCAGGGCCGCGAGCGGTTCCGCATGGGCGTGCACTATGTGGTGCTCAACCTCGCAGCCTCGGGGCTGTTCCTGATCGGGCTGGCCCTGGTGTATGCCGTCACCGGCACGCTCAACATGACCGACGTGGCCCTGCGCGTGGGCCAGCTCACGGGCGACAACGCGGTGCTGGCGCGGGCGGCGGCGCTGGTGTTGCTGGTGGTGTTTGGCCTGAAGGCGGCGCTGGTGCCGCTGTACTTCTGGCTGCCGGGCACCTACGCCTGCGCCAGTGCGCCGGTGGCCGCGCTGTTTGCCATCATGACCAAGGTGGGCGTGTACAGCATCATCCGCGTGCACTGGGGCATTTTTGGCGCCGAGGCCGGTGAGGCCGCCTTTGCGGCCCAGGCCTGGCTGCTGCCGCTGGCCCTGACCACCAGCGTGCTCGGCGTGCTGGGTGCGCTGGCCGCGCACAGCATGGGCCGGCTGGTGGCCTACCTCACCGTCTCGTCGGTGGGCACCATTCTGGCGGGCGTGGGGCTGTACTCCCCTGAAACCCTGTCGGCTTCGCTGTACTACACGCTGCACAGCACGGTGGTGATTGCGGGCCTGTTCCTGCTGGTCGAGCTGATGGCCGCCCAGCGCGGTGAGGCACTGGACAAACTGCGGCCTGCTGCGGCGGTGCGCGAGCCGATGCTGCTGGGCTTGATGATGATTTTTGGCGCGGCCTCGGCTGCGGGCCTGCCCCCCCTGCCGGGCTTTCTGGGCAAGCTGATGATTCTGGAGAGCTCGTCGGGCCTGCCCGCCCAGGCCTGGGTCTGGGCGGTGGTGCTCAGCGTGGGCTTCTGCACCATCGTGGGCCTGGCGCGCGCCGGGGTCATCGTGTTCTGGCACATCCAGCCCGACGAAGGGCAAGGCAACCCCGGTTCGGGCTCCAGCGTCAAGCTTTTGTCGGCCGTGTGGGCCTTCATGGCGCTGACGCTGGCCATGGCGGTGCTGGCGTCCCCCGTGAAGCGCTACACCGACGCCACTGCCCGGCAGCTGGCCCACCAGGCCGCCTACACCCGCGCCGTGCTGGGCGTGACCGGCGCCCCCACCACCCGGCCCTACGACGGCCAACGCACACCGGCCGCGGCCCCACCCGAGGAGATCCGATGAACCCCCACACCTCGCCCCCCGCCAATCCGGCGCGCAAGCCGGGCTGGCTCAGCCATCCGCTGCTGTCCCTGCTGCTGGGCGCCAGCTGGCTCGCGCTTTCGCACAGCCTGGAACCCGTGCACCTGCTGTCGGCGCTGCTGATTGCCCTGATCGTGCCGCACCTGCTGCACCCGTTTCTGGGCGAACACTCCAGCATCCACTGGGGGGCCGCCGTGCGGCTGACCGCCGTGGTGCTCAAGGACATCGTGGTGGCCAACATCACCGTGGCCCGGCTGGTGCTGGGCCCCCTGCCGCGCATGCAGCCCGCCTGGCTGCCCGTGCCGCTGGCCTGTGACCACCCGCGCGTGAATGCCTTGTTCGCCACCATCATCACCACCACGCCGGGCACGGTGTCGTGCGTGGTGGACGAGCAGCGCCGCGTCATCCTGGTGCATGCCCTGACCTGCGACGACGCGCAGGCCATGATCGACGACATGAAGACGCGCTACGAGGCGCCTTTGCTCCAGATATTCCGTCAGCTACCGCGCGCCGCAACGCCGGGCGCTGGCGCCAGCACCGGGAGGGCCGCATGAACGTTCTGGACATCGCATTGAACATGGGCGTGGCTGCCGTGACGGTGGCCGTGGTGCTGTGTGCCTGGCGCCTGCTGCGCGGGCCCGAGATGACCGACCGCCTGCTGGCACTGGACACGCTCTACATGAATGCCGTGGCGCTGATCGTGCTGCTGGGTATCCGCTGGAATACCGCGCTACTGTTCGAGGCCGCCCTGCTGGTGGCCATGCTGGGCTTTGCCTCCACCGTGGCGCTGGCACGCTACCTGAGCCGCGGCGACGTGGTGGAATGAAGGAGTAACCATGCACCCTCTGATCGAATGGACTGCCGCAGCGCTGATTGTGATCGCGGCCTTCTTCCTGCTGGTGGGCGCCATTGGCCTGGCCCGCCTGCCCGACTTTTTCATGCGCCTGCATGCACCCACCAAGGCATCCACGCTGGGTGTGGGCGGCGTGCTGCTGGCATCCATGCTGGTGGCGTTCAGCCAGGGCCGCCCCGGCATTGCCGAGCTGCTGATCACGCTGTTTGTGTTCGTTACGGCGCCGGTGTCAGCCAACCTCATGGCCCAGGCGGCGCTGCATCTCAAGCTGGCGTCGCGCGCGCCCGTGCCCGACGACGCGGTGCCCGAGCGGCGCCGGGGCTGAGAGGTTTTCATCCTTGCCCGCCTTGCATGGCCGAAAAACCTCCGCCTCTGAACCAAAAAAAACGGCACCCGAAGGCGCCGTTTTTTTGGATGAAAATAGCCTCTAAGGCCTACCCATCAAGCGTCACAAGCTATTGAATCAGTAGCATTTGTCAGACCGCTGCCTTGAGTTTCAGGCGCCAGGCGTGCAGCAGGGGTTCGGTGTAGCCGCTGGGCTGCTGCAGGCCCTTGAAGACCAGGTCACAGGCGGCCTGGTAGGCCATGCTGGTGCCAAAGTTTCCGGCCATGGGGCGGTACAGCGGGTCGCCAGCGTTCTGCTTGTCCACCTTGGCGGCCATGCGTTCAAACGTTTCGCGCACCTGGGCTTCGGTCACCACGCCGTGGTGCAGCCAGTTAGCCATGTGCTGGCTGCTGATGCGCAGCGTGGCACGGTCTTCCATCAGGCCGATGTNNGCTGCTTTTCGGCGTCGGTCCAGTTGGGGTTAGCCGAAACAGGGATGGTCAGCAGACCGGCCAGCAGATCGTCGCGCAGGGCGTTGGCGTCCTGCTTTTCCAGCTCGATCTGGATGTCGCTCACCTTCACCTGGTGGTAGTGCAGCGCGTGCAGCGTGGCGCCCGTGGGGCTNNGGCTGGGCACCCAGGCGGTGTTGGCACCGGCCTTGGGGTGGGCGATTTTCTGCTTGAGCATCTCGGCCATGAGGTCGGGCATGGCCCACATGCCCTTGCCGATCTGCGCCTTGCCGCGCAGGCCGCACGACAGGCCCACCAGCACGTTGCTGCGCTCGTAGGCCTGAATCCAGGCGCTGGTCTTCATGTCGCCCTTGCGGATCATGGGGCCGGCGTGCATGGCGGTGTGCATTTCGTCGCCCGTGCGGTCCAGGAAGCCGGTGTTGATGAAGGCCACGCGGCTGCTGGCGGCGGCAATGCAGGCCTTGAGGTTGACGGAGGTGCGGCGCTCCTCGTCCATGATGCCCAGCTTGACCGTGCTGTCGGGCAAGCCCAGGAGCTTTTCCACGCGACCGAACAGTTCGGCGGCAAAGCCCACTTCGGCCGGGCCGTGCATCTTGGGCTTGACGATGTAGACGCTGCCCTTGCGCGAGTTGCGCAGGCCGTTGGCGCCATGCCCCTGCAGGTCGTGCAGCGCGATGGTGGTGGTGACCACGGCGTCCATGATGCCTTCGGGAATCTCGCGCTGCTGGCCCTGGGCGTCCTTCCAGAGGATGGCCGGGTTGGTCATCAGGTGGCCCACGTTGCGCAGGAACATGAGCGAGCGGCCATGCAGGCGCACTTCGCCGCCGCTCGGCGCTACGTAGACACGGTCGGCGTTGAGGCCGCGCGTCATGGTCTTACCGCCCTTGTCGAACGATTCGGTCAGCGTGCCCTTGATGATGCCCAGCCAGTTGCTGTAGCCCAGCAGCTTGTCTTCGGCATCCACGGCGGCCACGGAGTCTTCGAGGTCGAGGATGGTGGAGAGCGCGGCTTCGAGCACCACGTCGCTCACGCCCGCAGCGTCGGATTGGCCGATGGGCGTGGCGCGGTTGATCTGGATATCGAGGTGCAGACCGTTGTGCTGCAGCAGCACGGACGAGGGCGCGGCGGCATCACCCTGGTAGCCCTTGAACTGGCTGGCGTCCTTCAGGCCGGTGCTGCCACTGGCGAGCTGCACCACGAGCCGGCCGCCTTCGACGCGGTAGCCGGAGGCATCCTTGTGCGAGCCGCTGGCCAGGGGGGCGGACTGGTCGAGCACGTCGCGGGCGAAAGCGATGACCTTGGCGCCGCGCACCGGGTTGTAGCCCTTGCCTTTTTCAGCACCATCGGTTTCGGGGATGGCGTCGGTGCCATACAGCGCGTCATACAGGCTGCCCCAGCGCGCGTTGGCGGCATTCAGTGCGTAGCGGGCGTTGAGGATGGGCACCACGAGTTGCGGGCCGGCCTGCGTGGCCAGCTCGTCGTCCACGTTGGCCGTGGTGGTCTGCACGTTGGCGGGCTGGGGCACCAGGTAACCGATCTTTTCGAGGAAGCCGCGGTAGGCCACCATGTCTTTGATGGGGCCGGGGTTGGCCTTGTGCCAGGTGTCCAGCTCGGTCTGCAGGCGGTCGCGCTCGGCCAGCAAGGCGATGTTGCGCGGGGCCAGGTCGGACACGATGGCGTCGAAGCCTTTCCAGAACGTGGCGCCGTCGATGCCGGTGCCGGGCAGCACCTGGTCTTCGACAAAGCGGAACAGCGGGGTGGCCACTTGCAGGCCGTGGACGGTGGTGCGGTCGGTCATGGGAGTTGCCTTTGGTAATGGAGATAAACGGCGGCCTACCGGGTACGGAGGGCCATGTCAGCACTTTATTGCAAATATTGAAAGACATAAATAGCCTGAAAAGCGCAAAACCAGTGACTTTTTTGCAAAAGTGGTAGTCACACGGATAGCCCGCTACCGGAGTGAGCGCTACGCTGCCCGGCACGCACCACCCCCGCTTCACCCATGACACACCCCACCGACAACATGCTCGCCCCCCTGGCCCAGGCCGTGCGGGGGAGCCACAAGAACAAGATCGTGGGTGCCGCCGACGCGGTGCAGCTCATCCACGACGGCGATACGGTGGCCACCGGCGGTTTTGTGGGCATCGGCTTTGCCGAGAGCATCGCCGTGGCACTGGCCCAGCGCTTCGCCACCACGCAGCAGCCGCGCAATTTGACCCTGGTCTATGCCGCAGGCCAGGGTGACGGCAAGCAGCGCGGCTTGAACCACCTGGGCGAGCCGGGGCTGCTGGGGCGCGTGATCGGCGGGCACTGGGGGCTGGTGCCACGCATCCAGAAGCTGGCGGTGGACAACCAGATCGAGGCCTGGAACCTGCCACAGGGCGTGATCTCCCACCTGTTTCGCGACATTGCTGCGGGCAAGCCCGGCACGCTCACGCGCGTGGGCCTGGACACCTTTGTGGACCCGCGCCACGGCGGCGGCAAGCTGAACGAGCGCACCCGGGAAGACCTGGTGCGCCTGATGCCCATCGACGGGCAGGACTACCTGTTCTACAAGGCCTTTCCCATCCATGTGGGCATCATCCGCGCCACCACGGCCGACCCGGACGGCAACCTCACCATGGAGCGCGAGGCACTCACCCTGGAGGCCCTGGCCATCGCCATGGCGGCGCGCAATTCGGGCGGCGTGGTGATCGCGCAGGTCGAGCGCATCGCCGAGCGCGGATCGCTCAATCCGCGCCAGGTCAAGGTGCCGGGTGTGCTGGTCGACGCCGTGGTGCTGGCCACGGAGCCCGCGCACCACCAGCAGACCTTTGCCGAGCCCTACAACCCGGCGTTCTCGGGCGAGCTGCGCGTGCCCATGGACAACCTGCCCACCATGGCGCTCTCCGAGCGCAAGGTGATCGCGCGCCGCGCCGCGCAGGAGCTGCGCCCGCACCAGGTCGTCAACTTAGGGATAGGCATGCCCGAGGGCGTGGCCAGCGTGGCGGCCGAGGAACGCATCATCGATCTGGTCACTCTGACAGCCGAGCCGGGTGTGATTGGCGGCATCCCGGCGGGCGGGCTGAATTTTGGTGCGGCGGTGAACCCGCAGGCCATCATTGACCAGCCCAGCCAGTTCGACTTTTATGACGGCGGTGGGCTGGACCTCGCCATCCTGGGCCTGGCCCAGGCCGATCAGCATGGCAACCTCAATGTCAGCAAGTTCGGGCCGCGCCTGGCGGGCGCCGGAGGCTTCATCAACATCAGCCAGAACGCCAAGACGGTGGCGTTTGTCGGCACCTTCACGGCCGGTGCCCTGCAGGTGGAGGCGGCGGACGGGAGCTTGCGCATCGTGCACGAGGGCGGCGCGCGCAAGTTCGTGCGCGCGGTGGAGCACCGCACCTTCAGCAGCGCCGAGGCCCTGCGGCGCGGGCAGCAGGTGCTGTATGTCACCGAGCGCTGCGTGTTCCGCCTGGTACCGGCGCAGTCACCGGCCGAGGGCGGAGAACTTGAACTCATCGAACTGGCGCCCGGCATCGACCTGGAGCGCGACGTGCTGGCGCACATGGCGTTTCGCCCGCGCATCAGCGCCGACCTGCAGCCCATGGACGCGCGGCTGTTCCGCCCCGGCCTGCTGGGCCTGCGCGAGTCCTTGCAGAACCGACCGCTGGCGCAGCGCTTTGTGCTGGACGCGCAGCAGCGGCGGCTGCACATCGATTTTTCGGCCCTGCAGATTGGTGACCTTGCCACCATCACCGCCATCGAGCAGGAGGTGCGCCGCCTGCTGGCGGGCCTGGGCGAGCGGGTGGCTGTGGTGGTCAACTACGACCATTTCACCATCGCCCCCGAACTGGCCGACGCCTACACCGCTGCGGTGCAGCGGCTCATGAACGACCATTACGCCAGTGTGCAACGCTACGGCACCATGGGCTTTCTGAAGTCACGGCTCAAGAATGCTACTGATTGAATAGCTGCAAGCGCTTTATGGGTAAGCGCTGGAGGCCATTTTTGCCTGTATTCTTGTGCTTTCCGCCCCCCGCCTGCACGCCATGCAATGCGCCCCGGCATTTGTCTCCATAATCTGCGCCCATGGACAAACTCAAGGCCTTCGAGTCTTTCGTATCAGTAGCAACGCGCGGCAGCCTGACTGCTGCGGCCCGGGCCGAAGGTGTGGCGCCCGCCATCATGGGGCGGCGCCTCGATGCGCTGGAAGAGCACCTTGGCGTCAAGCTCCTGGTGCGCACCACGCGGCGCATCAGCCTCACGCACGAGGGCAGTGCCTTTCTGGAAGACTGCCAGCGACTGCTGTCCGACGTGGCCAACGCCGAGGCCAGCGTGTCGGCCGGTGGCGTCAAGGCCAGCGGGCACCTGCGCATCACGGCACCGGCGGGCTTCGGCCGCCGCCATGTGGCGCCGCTGGTGCCGCGCTTTCTGGCCCTGCACCCCGATGTGACCATTTCGCTCAACCTCAGTGACCGCGTGGTGGATCTGGCGGGCGAGGGCTTCGACTGCGCCGTGCGCGTGGGCGACCTGCCCGACTCCTCGCTGGTAAGCGTGCGCATCGCCGACAACCGGCGCCTGTGTGTGGCCACGCCCGACTACCTGCACCGCCACGGCACGCCGCGCCACCCGGGTGAGCTGGCTCAGCACGACTGCCTCACGCTGTCGAGCGAAGCCTCGCAGACACGCGGCTGGGCGTTTCGCATGCCCACCGAGAGCGGCGGCACCGAGGTGGTGTACCTCAAACCCGGCGGGCCGCTGGACTGTTCGGACGGGCAGGTGCTGCACGACTGGTGCCTGGCGGGCCATGGCATCGCCTGGCGCAGCACCTGGGAGGTGGAGGGCGAAGTCGCCTCCGGCCGACTTGTGGCGGTACTGGAGGATTTTGCCGCACCGCCCAACGGCATTTACGTGCTGTTTCCACAGCGCAAGCACCTGCCACTGCGCGTGCGCCTGTGGATCGAGCACCTGCGGCACCATTACGAACAGCCCCAATTCTGGAAGACCGGAGCCCCCACATGACCCTGGAAGCCCTGCTCGCCTTTTTCCACCTCGTCGCCATCATGACCATGGTGGTCTTCATGGCCAGTGAGACAGCGCTGTGCCGCACCGAATGGATGAGCCCCGCCATCGTGCACCGCCTGGTGCGGCTTGATCTGATCTACATGGTGTCTGCCATCTGTGTGCTGCTGGCCGGGCTGGCGCGCATCGGGTGGGGCATGAAAGGGGTGGAGTGGTACTGGGCGCAGCCGCTGCTGCATTTCAAGCTAGCGCTGTTCGTTGCGATCGGGCTGATGTCGCTGCAGCCCACACGCGCCTTCCTGCGCTGGCGGCGTAACCTGCTGGCCACCGGCGCGCTGCCGCCCGAAGCGGAAATCCGCGCGGCACGCCGCTGGATCATGATCGAGACCCACTTGCTGGGCGCGTTGTTGCTGGCGGCAGTGTTCCTGGCGCGGGGCGTGGGGACGCGCGGCTGAAGCCGCCCGGCAGCTTGCCCGGCCACCGGACCGCCCGCCCGTAAAATCGCCGGATGCTTTCCGTCAAAACCGAATTGCTCGCTGCCCTGGCAGCCGAGCTGGAACAACTCTCCCCCGGCGCAGGTGCCCGGGCGGCCTTTGAATCACCCAAGGTGGCGGCCCACGGCGACTTTGCCTGCACCGCCGCCATGCAACTGGCCAAGCCGCTCAAGCTCAACCCGCGCGCTTTGGGCGAACAGCTCAGGACTGCGCTGGAGGCCACGCCCGCTTTTCAGCGCTGGGGCGATGCCATCGAGATCGCAGGGCCCGGCTTTCTGAACATCCGCCTCAAACCCGCTGCCAAGCAGGAAGTGGTGCGCGAGGTGCTGGCTGCGGGCGAGCGCTTCGGTTTCCAGAGCGCGCGCAACGAGCGTGTGCTGGTCGAAT